>NZ_JAKVPP010000003.1:0-296838 GCF_022487435.1 Mediterraneibacter sp. NSJ-151
GATATAGAGTTAATTTGCGCTTTTTTACATGACCAATGAATCAGAAACAATATGAGAGATGTGATAGCAAGGATGCAATAAGTTAGATCTGCCCATGGATAGTTCATGAAACAACCCTGGTTTTTCTGAAAATCATCTTGCTGTCATATCTGATTTATGGTAAAATCAATTGCAGATTTTACGATAGTAGGAGGCAACTATGGAGAACGAAACTGTTTCAAAAAACTTTATAGAACAGGAAATAGATAAAGACCTGGCGGAAGGTGTATATGATCATGTGTGTACACGATTCCCACCGGAGCCGAATGGATATTTGCATATTGGACATGCGAAATCTATTTTGCTGAACTATGGATTAGCGCAGGAATATGATGGGGAATTTCACATGCGTTTTGATGATACGAATCCGACAAAAGAGAAGATGGAATTCGTAGATTCGATCAAAGAAGATATCAAATGGCTAGGAGCTGACTGGAAGCAACATTTATATTTTGCATCAGATTATTTTGATCAGATGTATGATTGCGCAGTGAAATTGATAAAAAAAGGAAAAGCATATGTGTGTGATCTGACAGCGGAAGAGATCCGTCAGTATAGAGGAACTTTAACTGAAGCTGGAAAAGAAAGTCCATACCGCAACAGAAGTGTAGAAGAGAATCTTCAGTTGTTTGAAGAGATGCGTGAGGGCAAGTATGAAGATGGAACAAAAGTACTTCGTGCTAAGATTGACATGGCATCACCAAATATTAACATGAGAGACCCTGTTATTTATCGTGTTGCACATATGACGCATCACAATACAGGAGATAAGTGGTGTATTTATCCGATGTACGATTTTGCACATCCAATTGAGGATGCAATCGAAGGAATCACACATTCTATTTGTACATTGGAGTTTGAAGATCACAGACCATTGTATGATTGGGTAGTAAGAGAATGTGAATTTACTATGCCGCCAAGACAGATTGAGTTTGCAAAATTATATCTGACAAATGTAGTGACTGGTAAGCGTTATATTAAGAAGCTGGTAGAAGACAAGATTGTAGATGGCTGGGATGATCCACGTCTTGTGTCCATTGCAGCACTTAGAAGAAGAGGATTCACACCGGAATCAATTAAGATGTTTATTGAAATGTGCGGAATTTCAAAGGCACAGAGTTCGGTTGATTATGCAATGTTAGAGTATTGTATCCGTGAAGATCTGAAGTTGAAAAAATCTCGAATGATGGCAGTATTAGATCCTATCAAACTTGTTATCGATAATTATCCAGAAGGACAGATTGAATATCTGGATGTACCTAACAATCTTGAAAATGAGGAGCTTGGAACAAGAAAAGTACCATTCTGCCGTGAACTTTATATTGAACGAGATGACTTTATGGAAGAACCACCGAAGAAATATTTCCGACTCTTTCCAGATAATGAAGTCCGCCTGATGTCAGCATATTTTGTTAAATGTGTTGGATATGAGAAGGATGAAGATGGTAATGTTACAGTTGTACATTGTACTTATGATCCGGAAACAAAGAGTGGAAGCGGCTTTACAGGAAGAAAAGTGAAAGGAACAATTCACTGGGTAGCAGCGCCAACAGCTCAAAAAGCAGAAGTGAGATTGTATGAGAATCTTGTTGATGAAGAGAAGGGTGTATATAACAAAGAAGATGGTTCTTTGAACTTGAATCCAAATTCATTGACAATTTTAAAAGAATGCTATGTAGAACCAAGTTTTCAGGATGCGAAAGCATATGATAGCTTCCAGTTTGTACGAACAGGTTACTTCTGTATTGATGCGAAGGATTCAACAACAGAGAATCTGGTGTTTAACCGCATTGTTTCATTGAAGAGTTCATTTAAACTTCCAAAGAAATAAGGTTTATGAATGAATTAACAATTAGCTTACAGCCAAAATCAGGCAAACCATTATATGAACAGATTTATTCATATATCAAAGAAGATATTCAGAACGGACGTATGAAGAGCAGCGAGAAACTGCCTTCAACAAGATCGTTGTGTAAATATTTAGAAGTAAGTAGAAGTACAGTGGAACTGGCATATGAACAATTACTTTCAGAAGGATATGTGAAGGCAGTACCTTATAAGGGATATTATGTAACAGATATTAAAGGATTATATCAAATTAAGAATAGTTCGAGAGAGTATCAGGAGAAAGAACAGTCGCAAAAGAGACAGTATTTGTATGATTTTACTCCCAATGGGGTGGATTTAAGAGGATTCCCTTATAATGCATGGAGAAAATTATCAAAGGAATGTTTGGCAGACGATAAAGCTGAAATGTTTCGGCTGGGAAACCCGCAGGGGGAACTGGGATTGAGAAATGCGATATGCAATTATCTACATCAGGCGAGAGGTGTTAACTGCTCGCCTGATCAGATTATTGTAGGCGCAGGAAATGATTATCTATATATGGTTCTTACAACGGTAATGGGAAATCACCATAAAATTGCATTTGAGAATCCGACTTATAAACGAGACTATCAGTTGTTTTATAATTTGTCATACGAGACATGCACGGTAGATATAGACGAACAGGGGATGGATGTTTCAAAACTGGAGCAGTCGAATGCTGACATTGCATTTGTTATGCCATCGCATCAATATCCACTTGGAATTGTTATGCCGGTAAAACGCAGACTAGAGCTCCTTCAATGGGCAGAAAAGAAAGCAGACAGGTATATTATAGAGGATGATTATGACAGTGAATTCCGTTACAAAGGGAAACCTATCCCAGCATTACAAGGATATGATAATCATGAAAAAGTAATTTATGTGGGAACCTTTTCGAAATCTATAGCACCTGCAATACGTGTAAGTTATATTGTATTACCTCGCATATTACTTCAACAATATTGGGAAAAAAGCGGATTTTTAAATTCAACTGTTTCAAAAGTGGATCAGCTTATATTACAGAAATTTATTGAAGAAGGATATTATGAGCGGCATTTGAACAAGACAAGGGCCTTATACAAAGGGCGTCATGACAGATTGCTTGCATCATTAAAATGTCTCAGAACGCAGTTTGATATTTCAGGAGAAAATGCAGGAGTGCATTTGTTACTACATTGTAAGAATAAAATGTCGGAGACAGAGTTGATTCAAAGAGCAGCGGATAAAGACGTGAAAGTGTACGGATTGTCAGAATACTATGTTAAACAACAGATGCAAAAACAGGCTACGATTCTTCTTGGATATGCAAATATGCAGGAGAAAAGTATTGTTGAGGCAGTGCGATTGTTAAAAGAAGCATGGACAGAAAAAGACGCATAAAGTAAGTTTTTTTCTTACTTTATGCGTCTTTTTTCATAATTAAAGGTTTTCATCTCTTTTTAAAGAAACATATTCCCGTTCTTTCACTGGCTGAAGATCGTTGTCTAAATCAAAATCGTCTTCTTCAAAAATATCATCTTCTGTATGCTCATGTGAAAAGTACTTTTTGAAAGCATAAACGGAAATACCAATACCTATTCCGGCAAGCAGACATCTAGAAAGCAATTTTATAAATTTATTCATGGTTTTGATCCCCTTTCAATCAGAAATAATCTTGAATCTTAATGTATTTTAATACTTTTTGGGGTAAAATACAATTCTTTCTTGGATTTTCTGCATAAGAGAATTTGCCCAAGCACAAAAATCGTGCTATAATATGCGGTATTATACAAGGCAGGTGAACCTAACAGGAGGAGAATGATGAATCATCCAGCGGTGAAAAAAGCAAAAAATAAAATACTGGAAATTGTCTTCAGCCGTACAGCATTAGTTTTATTATTGATTTTACTACAACTGGGAGCAATGTTTGTACTGTCTACAATTCTGCGGGATTATGCGGTATATGTGTATTCATTAGAGCTGATTGCTCAGATTTTAATTGTCGTATATATCATAAATGATAAAACATGTCCGGAATTTACATGCACATGGATGCTATTGATTTTAATCTTTCCTGTATTTGGATGTTTGTTTTATGTTTATGTAAAACTTGAACTTGGAACGAGGATGTTTGGCAAACGGTTGTGTGATGTTCAGATGGAAACCTGGCCGTATTTGAAACAACAAAAGGAAATTGTAGAAGAATTGCAGGTTAGTAAGCCAGCCAACGCAAATCTTGCCAGATATATGGCGAATCAGCTGCATTACCCAACATATCGCAATACAAAAGCAATGTATTTTAGTTGCGGAGAAGAAAAATTTCCGGAGCTTTTAAAACAGTTGAAAACGGCTCAAAAATATATTTTTTTAGAGTATTTTATTGTCGCGGAAGGATATATGTGGGAATCAATACTTGAGATTTTGAAGCAGAAAGTGGCAGAGGGCGTAGAAGTTCGTTTTATGTATGATGGTATGTGCAGCATTTCTCTGCTTCCATACAAATATCCAGAGGAAATCCAACGCTATGGTATTAAATGTAAAATGTTTAGTCCAATCCGACCGGTTTTGTCAACCGTACAGAATAACCGTGATCATCGTAAGATTTGTGTTATTGATGGAAAGGTAGGATTTACAGGCGGAATTAACCTTGCAGATGAGTATATAAATAAAAAAGAACGTTTTGGCTATTGGAAAGATACAGCTGTCATGCTTCAAGGTGATGCGGTGCAGAGTTTGACAATGATGTTTTTACAGATGTGGAATGCAACGGAGCTGCTTCCGGAACAGTATGAATCATATTTGACAGACATGTCAACAGAACTGAAAAGAGAATTAGGGTTTGTTATTCCATATGCAGACAGTCCATATGATCATGAAAATGTTGGTGAAGAAGTTTATTGCCATATTTTAAATCATGCCAAGAAATATGTGCATATTATGACGCCATATTTAATACTGGATCGCGAAATGCTGGATGCTTTATGCCGCGCTGCAAAAAGTGAAATCGATGTAAAAATTATTATGCCGCATATTCCGGATAAGTGGTATGCATTTGCGGTGGCAAAGACATACTATGAAGAACTTATCGAAGCCGGAGTGAAAATATATGAGTTTACGCCAGGTTTTGTACATGCAAAAATATTTGTGTCCGATGATGATACAGCAACAGTTGGAACGATTAACTTGGATTATCGTAGTTTGTTTCTTCATTTTGAGTGCGGGACATTTATTTATAATAATCCAATCGTACATGATGTGGAGGCAGATTTCCAAAAGACATTGACGCAATGCGAAAGGGTATCAGTTGCAGATGTTAAAAAAATAAGTCCGTTTATGTTTATTTGTGGACGAGTATTGCGGTTAATTGCACCATTAATGTAAAAACCAGCAAAATTTCGTAAAAAAGATTTTACTTTGTTTGAAAAATATAGTATAATTCATTAGGTGGCTCATTAATAAGAGTACCTAATAAGAATTAAAAAGTTCAAATACGCAGGAGGATTTGATATGGTTAAAGCAGTGGTTGGAGCGAACTGGGGCGATGAAGGAAAAGGTAAGATTACCGATATGCTCGGAAAAGAATCAGATATTATCGTTCGTTTTCAGGGAGGAGCTAATGCAGGACATACAATCGTGAATGATTATGGAAAGTTTGCTCTGCATACTCTGCCTTCAGGTGTGTTTTATGATCATACAACAAGTATTATTGGTAATGGAGTAGCATTAGATATTCCAAAATTATTTGGAGAGATTCAGTCTATAGTAGAAAAAGGAGTTCCGGCTCCAAAGATTCTTGTATCAGATCGTGCACAGATTGTGATGTCTTATCATAAACTGTTTGATGCTTACGAGGAAGAACGTCTGGCAGGAAAATCATTTGGATCTACAAAATCAGGAATTGCACCTTTTTATTCAGATAAGTATGCTAAGATTGGTTTTCAGGTAAGTGAATTGTTTGATGATGATTTGCTTAAAGAAAAAGTTGTTCGAATCGCAGAACAGAAAAATGTATTGTTGGAGCACTTATATCATAAACCATTATTGAATCCAGATGATTTATATAACGAATTGATGGAATATAAGAAAATGGTAGAACCATATGTATGTAATGTATCGTTGTTCCTTCATAATGCAATTAAAGAAGGAAAAAACATTCTTCTTGAAGGACAGCTGGGCTCATTGAAAGATCCAGATCATGGAATTTACCCAATGGTTACGTCATCTTCTACACTGGCTGCATATGGTGCAATCGGTGCAGGAATTCCACCATATGAAATTAAACAGATTATCACTGTATGTAAAGCATATTCGAGTGCTGTAGGAGCAGGTGCTTTTGTAAGTGAGATTTTTGGTGATGAAGCAGATGAATTGAGAAAACGCGGCGGAGATGGCGGTGAATTTGGAGCTACTACAGGTCGTCCAAGACGTATGGGATGGTTTGACTGTGTTGCTTCTAAATATGGATGCAGAATGCAGGGAGCAACAGATGTTGCATTTACAGTTTTAGATGTACTTGGATATCTTGAAGAGATTCCGGTTTGCGTTGGATATGAGATTAACGGAGAAGTGACGACAGAATTTCCTGTAACACATTTGCTTGAGAAAGCAAAACCAGTATACAAAGTGCTTCCAGGCTGGAAAGAGGATATTCGTGGTATCAAAAAATATGAGGACCTTCCGGAAAACTGCCGTAAATACATTGAATTTATTGAGGAGCAGATTGGATATCCAATCACTATGGTCAGCAACGGACCAGGACGAGATGATATTATTTATAGAAATAAATAAGAATGCAAAAAGTGTCAGAAGTTTTTCTGGCACTTTTTTTGCGGGGAAATGTGCGTTAATATTCTTATAAAAAATAATTTCCGGCATATTTTTATTGTTCGGCTAATATAATGATAGAGCTGAAGTAAAAAGGAGGAGATGTTGATATGCAGCAAAACAGCATGAAAATTAAACAAAAACAAAAAGTCATTTCAACAGAAGAATATTTAATGAAAAAGGGATTGCTTTACAAAAATCGGTCGGAAGAGCAAATAAAATCCATAACAATACCTCAAAACTGTATTGTTATGGAATTAGAAATGTTATATGTGTAAAAAAATTATTTTTCAGGAGAATCATCGGAATGCTTTGCTAAACGATAAATTAGAATATAAGCATATAATAAAACCGGTAAGATAATTGTGGAAGCAATAGCTGCTTTTAATAAATCTGATGTATAAGCTGAGTCAATCAGTGCCAATATTAAGGTGCAGATATAAAGTCCCGCTAAGAGGATGGCACCTATCAGAGCAAATATCCGAGTTAATTTGTGCATAGAATCAATCCTTTCTAAAAAGTACTGTAAGCATTATAGCTGAATTATTAAGAAAATACAAACAATTTCTGGGTATTATGAAGAATGTTTAAACGATAAAAGAAATATTTTAGTTGCAAATCATTGTGAATTGACATAGAATATTAAAAGACGAGTTATTACTTAGATAAAGGAGTTAAATACGATGAGCGATAAAAGTTTATTAGAACAGTGGAGAGCTACTGCGTATGATCAGAGCTTAAGCAAAACAGAATTAGAAAATTTCTGGAGTAAATATTTTACAATTGAGAAAGATATTTATGTAGAACTTTTAAAGAATCCAGACGAAGAGGTTCGTGGAACTTTAAAAGAAGTGGCAGCAAAATATGGACAGAATGTTATGACAATGGTTGGATTCTTGGATGGAATCAATGACAGCTTAAAAGTTGCCAATCCAATTGAGACAATGACAGAAGACACTGAAATTAATTTAGTATTCGATAAAGAATTACTTTATAAGAATATGATTGATGCAAAAGCAGACTGGCTGTATGGATTGCCACAGTGGGATGATATTTTTGATGAAGAAACAAAGAAACGTCTTTACAGAGAACAAAAACAGTCAGGAACAATCCGTAAAGAGAAAAAAATCGGAAGAAATGATCCATGTCCATGTGGAAGTGGAAAAAAATATAAAAAATGTTGTGGACGTAATATCTAATTGTGCATAATATGATGTGAATTAAGACATAATAAGAGGGAGTTCAAAAAAAGGAGGAACTTTTATTATGCCAGATTTAAGATGTACTGTACAGACATGTGTACACAATCAGAAATTTTTATGTGACCTGGATAGTATTGAAGTTGGAGGTCATGATGCCAGAACAACAAGTGAAACTTGTTGCGACAGTTTTCAGGAACGGACAGGAGATTCATATTCCAATTCCAGCATGACAGGTCAGGCTTCAGATTTGACAAAGATTGACTGTAAGGCAACAGAGTGTATGTATAACGAACATTATGCCTGCCATGCAGGGAAAATCAGCGTAGAAGGAAGTAATGCATGTGATTGTGATGGAACAGAATGTGCGACATTTACATGCGATTGCTAAAACGATAAGTATGATTAATCCAGGAAGAAATTCCTGGATTTTTTATTGCACAGAAAATTCTATTTCCTAGTATTTGACATATTTGATGTTATACTGTTGTTGACGTAATATCTTTGCCGCGTTATAATCTTCTTAATGCATAAAAATAAAGATTTCATGAAAGAAAGGGTGACAATACGCTATGGATCAGTCAGCTGAGAAAGATAAAGATGTCACAAAAAAAGACGATAAAGTGAAAGAAAAAGAAAAGAAAAAGTCGGTTGAGAACAGCGGGTATTATATTAATAGACCTAAATTTGGAAACAATGGACCTTCAAAATTGAAACAACAATTTAGTCAGGGGCTAACCCTACTGTTGGTAGTTATAGTCTGCCTTTTGATTTATTTTGCACTTTTACGATTGGAAAGGATTTCAAATGTTATTTATCTTGTATTGGGAATACTTAAGCCTATAATATATGGGTTTGCGATTGCGTATCTTTTAAACCCAATTGTAAAAAAAGTAGATGAATATTTGATTCCACATATCAATAAACATTTTCCAAATAGTAAAAAAGCAGCGCAGATTTCAAGAGGTACAGGTATATTTGTTGCGGTTGTTTTGTTGATTTCAATTATTACAGCACTGTGCAATATGATGCTTCCAGAATTATATAAGAGTATTTGGAACATGGTATCCACAGTTCCGAGCCAGTTGAATACAGCAGTTGATCAAATTACAAAGATGATGTCAAAAGATACTACTACCGGACAGCTTTTTACAAATGTACTCATGCAGGCGACGGATTTTATTCAAAATTGGATGAAGACAGATTTATTAGAACAAGTTAATGTTGTAATGTCTAACCTGACAGTTGGAGTGATTAATGTTGTAAAAGAATTGTTTAACGGAATTATTGGAATCATCATCTCTGTTTATGTGCTTTGGGGGAAAGAAGTATTTTCCCAGCAGGCAAAAAAGATAGTTTACGCGATTTTCAAACCAAATTCTGCGAATATGATCTTGCATCTGACGATTAAAAGCAATGAAATCTTTGGCGGGTTTATTATCGGGAAGATCATTGACTCTGTTATTATTGGAATATTGTGCTTTATTGGTCTGAGTATATTAAAGATGCCATACGCATTACTTGTCAGTGTGATTGTAGGTGTTACAAATGTAATTCCGTTTTTTGGTCCATATATAGGGGCGATACCGAGTGCGATTTTGATCACTCTTTCAAATCCGATAAAGGGTCTGTACTTTTTAATTTTTATTTTGATTTTACAACAGATAGATGGAAATATTATCGGACCTAAAATTATCGGAAATTCGACAGGTCTGTCGGCTTTTTGGGTTGTGTTTTCGATTTTGTTAGGAGGAGGTTTGTTTGGAATACCAGGAATGATTCTTGGTGTGCCTACATTTGCAGTATTGTCTTATATTGTGACAATGCTTATAAACCATAATCTGGAGAAAAAGAATCTGCCGATAGAGGCATCGTGTTATGATGAGTTGAGTTATGTGGACACAGACGGGACATACGTTCATTCTGACAGAAATGAATTTAAAAAATATAAAGGGGAATAGAAATGCCAATTCGAGTACAAAATGATTTACCGGTAAAAGAAATACTGGAACAAGAAAATATATTTGTAATGGATGAATATCGTGCGGCACATCAGCAGATACGTCCAATCAGCATCGGACTTTTGAATCTGATGCCATTAAAGGAGGATACGGAACTTCAGATACTGCGGTCGTTGTCTAATACACCGTTGCAGGTTGACGTGACATTTGTGAGAGTTAGCAGCCATGTTTCTAAAAATACTTCAACCAGTCATATTTATAAATTTTATGAGTCGTTTGAAAGTATTAAGAATAAAAAATTTGATGGATTTATTATTACAGGGGCACCGGTAGAGCAGATGCCGTTTGAAGAGGTTGACTACTGGGAAGAATTAAAAGAAATTATGGAGTGGACGAAAACAAATGTCACATCAACACTTCATTTATGTTGGGGAGCGCAGGCTGGAATTTATTATCACTATGGGATTGATAAGGTGATGTTATCGGAAAAGAAGTTTGGTGTGTTTCCACATCATGTACGTGATCGTAAGATTCCGCTGGTACGTGGGTTTGATGATATATTTTATGCACCACATTCCAGACATACTGAGGTTCCTTTAAAAGAACTGGAGGCCGATGACCGTATTAGAATCCTTGCTGATTCAGATGAGGCAGGTGTTTTCTTGTGTATGGCAGAAGAGGGAAAACAGGTTTTTGTTATGGGACATCCTGAATATGATCGTATGACATTGGATACAGAGTATAAGCGAGACTGCGCAAAAGGATTGGATATCCAGATACCAATCAACTATTATCCGGATAATAATCCGGACAATAAACCAAATTTGCTGTGGAGATCGCACGCAAATACTTTATATAGTAACTGGCTGAATTATTACGTATATCAGGTGACTCCATATAATCTGTACGGAGCACCGGATTTTAGCTAAGAATGTGTAAAAACAAGATAAGAGTATTACGAGGAAGATATAATGGAAGATACATATTTTTCAGATAAGGTAAATGCATTAAAAACAGGTGTATTTGCCACGCTGAATCAAAAGAAAGCAGAACTTATCCGGAGAGGAAGAAAAGTGTATAACTTATCGGTCGGAACACCTGATTTTCCACCGGCACCGCATATTATGAAAGCAATGGAGGATGCATGCAAGAATCCGGAGAATTATAAATATTCATTGGAAGACAGGCCGGAATTGTTAGAGGCACTTCAATTTCATTATAAACGTCGTTTTAATGTGAATGTTGAAAAAGATGAAATTACTTCAGTAAATGGTTCACAAGAAGGCATGGCACATATAGGAATGGTTTTGTGTAATCCGGGAGATACAATCCTTGTGCCAAATCCAGGGTATCCATTGTTTGAAACAAGTGGAATGATGGCTGATGCAAAGATAGAGTATTATCCGATTAAAGAGGAAAATGGGTATCTGCCAGACTTGGATGCAATACCGGAAGAGATACTTGCGCAGACAAAATATATGATTGTATCTTATCCGTTAAATCCGGTATGTGTATGTGCGCCGGATGAATTTTATGAACGCCTGATAATATTTGCAAAAGAGCATGACATTATTATCATTCATGATAATGCTTATTCCGATATTATTTATACACGAAAACAAGGACGTTCCTTTTTATCGTTTGATGGTGCAAAAGAGGTGGGAGTTGAGTTTTATTCCTTGTCAAAGTCTTTTAATCTGACAGGAGCAAGAATCTCTTTTGTGGTAGGAAATAAGCAGATTATAAATAAATTAAAGGTTTTTCGTTCACAGATAGATTATGGAGTGTTTCTTCCTGTTCAATATGCAGCAATTGCGGCATTGACAGGACCGCTTGATGTGGTAGAAGAACAACGTCAGGAGTATGAAAAGCGAAATAAAATGCTTTGTGGTGGTTTACGCTCAATTGGGTGGGATGTACCGGATAGCCAAGGCACAATGTTTGTGTGGGCAAAAATTCCGGAAAAATATAAATCATCTGTTGAATTTTGCCTGGATTTAATGGAGAAAACAGGCGTTATTGTTACACCTGGAAATGCTTTTGGCAGTAGAGGGGAAGGTTATGTGAGAATGGCTTTGGTAGTTGGCGAAGAAACGATTTCAGAGTTGTTATCAGTGTTGGAAGAATCAAATATATTTTCAAAATAGATACAAAATATTTACAAGAAAAATATTTAATACGTTAGATGGGAGAATGGCAGTATGCAGCGAATTGCAAAATTTCATAAAGTAAGTGAAGAAAGATTCGTAAATGACTGGAAGGATACTTTTGAGGAAACAAGTGAAGCAGAGATTAAAAAAATCTATGAGAATATCTCGTTACCTAAAAGAGCAACTGCAGGTTCGGCAGGATACGATTTCTACGCACCGATGGATATTTGTCTTCAGCCAGGCGAGACAATAAAGATTCCAACAGGCGTTCGAGTTGAGATGGAACCAAATTGGGTTTTGAAATGTTATCCTAGAAGTGGACTTGGATTCAAATTCCGTTTACAGTTAAATAATACGGTTGGCATTATCGATAGTGATTATTTTTATTCGGATAATGAAGGACATATTTTTGCAAAGCTTACGAATGATACAAATGAAGGTAAGACAGTACAGATTTCAGCGGGAAATGGTTTTATGCAGGGGATATTTGTTGAATATGGAATTACAGTAGATGATGATGTAACAGATATTCGAAATGGTGGATTTGGAAGTACTACAAAATAGAAAATAGATCGACTGTTGCAAAAATGGTGATGCAACAGTCGATTTTTTAATTTTTATTGATTTTTATATAGCTTCTTCCGGTGATCGTGCGATTGAAAATAAGAAAACATGCGACGATGATACAACCGATAACAAAACCTATAATATTAAAACAAGCTGTCATAATTAAAAGAATTAAACGCATGAATTTTAATGCATAACCAAGTTCGTAATTGGGCTGGGTGTAGTCTGCTACAGCAACAAAAGCCATGTATAGCATTACTTCGGAATTAAACCAGCCGGATTGTACTGAAAATTCTCCCATTACGATACCGGCAATCACACTAAGCGGAGTACTTAGCATACTGGGTGTATTTAAGGCTGCAAGCCGTAAACCATCAATCGATAATTCTAAGATTAAAAATTGATAAAAGAGGGCAATGTTTACAGTATCTTGTACCACAACAAAGGAAAAAATATCAGGGAGCAATTCTAAATTTTGCATAAACAACAAAAATACCGGAGTTAAAAATACAGTTCCAAAAGAAATCAATGCACGTGAAAATTTCAGATAGATACCGGTGATTTTTGGAAAATAGTAATCATTTGCTTCTTCTACCATATCAAAGACGGAAGTTGGCAAAATCATTGCTGAAGGAGAATTGTCGACTAGAATTACAACTTTTCCTTCTAAAATACAGGCGGCAGCAGTATCAGGACGTTCAGAGAACTTAAATTTTGGAAAAGGGTTAAACCATTTCCGTCTGAACATTGCTTCAGCAAGGCTTTGCTGATTCATGCGAAGATCATCTACTTGCATATTTTGGAGGATGTTTTTGATTTCTTCAAGTAAGGGCTGGTTAACCCGGTCTTTCATATAGCAAATTGCGATATCTGTCCGAGAAGTCTGACCACCCTCTGTAATTTCCATAATAAGGTGGGGATCACGGATTCTTCTTCGGATTAAAGCTGTGTTAAATACAATTGTTTCAACAAAACCATCACGTGAGCCACGAAGAGATTTGTCCTTTTCTGGTTCGTCAACATTTCTAGAAGGGTATGTTCTGCAATCAATTGCAAAGCAGAAAGAATATCCTTCTATAAATAAACATGTTATTCCTGAAAGAACATCTCTTATAATTTCATCGTAATCCTGTATGATGTCTATTTCTGCGTGTGGAATAAGGCATTCTGCAAATAATGTGGCATCAGAGGGTAGTTCATCTGATTTTAATTTGTATAAAGAATCCAGTATTTTTAACAGAGTTTCATCTTTGGTAAAACCATCAATAAAATAGAAGACTGCTTGTTTGTCTGCGATTTTGATACTGCGGCGGATTATATCAAAACTTTCATGGATTGGAAGCGTTGTATCCATGTATTTAATGTTTTCATAAAACGATGAAGTCATTTGTCCTTGAAATTTAGTAATCATAATATAAGCCTCTTTCTTTTGATTCATTACAATAATTATAGAATCCCCTCAGCACAAAAGAATTATTCGCTGTCTTTACATTTTGCAAAAGGTCTGTTATGCTTTACGAGAAGGATATTAAGAAATATTAAAAATCATGCTAAAAAAATAATTTACATATTGACATTTGTGGTGAAGTGTGATAAATTAATATCTGCATGAGGCAAAAGAAAGAAGAGTATCCACTCTCACCATAGCACAAGTAAGTGACTACTGGTTTGATATTGATGATTTTATCTTTTGAAAGATAGATGTATTGATTCGGGTGGAGCAGATTCACTCGATTTTTTTGTTTCAAAAATATGTTTCGCAAACAAACAACCTAAAGGAAATTCATTTGACGGAGGTATACGACAATTAGCGATTTAATGATTAACGAACAGATTAGAGACAGAGAGGTTCGTCTGATTAGTGAAGACGGAGAACAGCTGGGAGTCATGTCAGCAAGAGAAGCTTTTAAGCTTGCACAGGAAGCAGAACTTGACCTTGTCAAGATTGCACCAACAGCAAAGCCACCGGTATGTAAGATTATCGATTATGGAAAATACAAATATGAGCTGACAAGAAAAGAAAAAGAAGCAAAGAAAAAACAGAAGACTGTTGAAGTTAAAGAAGTGCGTTTGTCACCGAATATCGATACAAATGATTTGAATACAAAGGTGAATAATGCGAAGAAATTCATCACAAAAGGAAATAAAGTAAAGGTTACACTTCGTTTCCGAGGAAGAGAAATGGCACATGTACAGCAGAGCAAGCATATTCTTGATGATTTTGCAGCTATGCTTGAGGATGTAGCAACAGTCGAGAAGCCGGCAAAGATGGAAGGCCGGAACATGAGCATGGTTTTAACTATAAAACGTTAAAAATAAAAAACAGAAGCAACGATAAAGGAGGAAATCATCATGCCAAAAATTAAAACAAATAGAGCGGCAGCAAAACGTTTCAAAGCAACAGGAACAGGAAAACTGAAAAGAAATAAAGCTTACAAGAGCCATATCTTAACAAAGAAGACAACTAAGAGAAAAAGAAATCTTAGAAAGTCTACAATCACAGATGCAACAAACGTAAAGAACATGAAGAAAGTTTTACCATATCTGTAAGATTTGAAAGTATTGAAGGAGGATTAAGAAATGGCACGTATTAAAGGCGGAATGAACGCAAAAAAGAAACACAATAGAACATTAAAACTTGCTAAAGGATATAGAGGAGCACGTTCAAAACAGTATAGAGTTGCAAAACAGTCTGTAATGAGAGCTCTTACATCTGCATACGCAGGAAGAAAACAGCGCAAACGTCAGATGAGACAGCTGTGGATCGCTCGTATCAATGCAGCAGCAAGAATGAATGGTCTTTCATACAGCAAATTTATGTATGGATTGAAACTCGCAGGTGTTGAGATGAACAGAAAAATGCTTGCTGAGCTTGCAGTAAACGATAAAGAAGGATTTGCAACACTTGCAGAAGTTGCTAAATCTAAACTTGCTTAATTTCAACCAGAAGAAAAAAAGAAAGGGTTCGATTTTCGATCCCTTTCTTTTTTATTCTGGTTTTGATAATTGCTCTACAAGCTGAAAGATGAGAGTTTGATTGCTTTTGTCTAAACGTTCATATGCACGACATAATTGATAATTTCGCTCCGACACCTGCTTGCATTCTAGTTGATATTCCAAGGTGTGACGGGCATCTGAATAACAAAGTATGTAGTCAATAGATACATCAAAAAATTTTGATAGATCAATTAAAATATCTGCTGGGAGAGAAGATGTTCCGTTTTCTATTCTGCTGATAGTTTGTTGAGAAACATTTAGCTTTGCAGCCAATTCTTCTTGAAGTATATTTCGTTCTTTTCGAAGTTCTTTTACACGATTCTGCACAATTTTACACTCCTTCATGTTATACTATCTATTTTATCCAATATTTTCCATCGTGCTATCCAAGATAAGAGTATAAATATACTCACATTTAGTGTATAAAGAACAAATATAGGATTAATATACTACGAATCAAGAAACAAATGGTAAAATATAAACGGGTGATGAAAATGTTAAATAATACAATTGGAAAGAATATAAGACGAGTACGTGAAATAAATGATATGAATCAGGAAGAGGTTGCAGCACAATTGAATATTCGCCGACAGACGTTATCTGCATATGAGACAGGTCGCTCTGTTCCTAATATTTATATTTTGCTAGAACTTGCATCGTTTTTTAGAGTATCCATTGAAGATTTGACAAGAAATGTAAAATTATAGGTTACCGGTCGCACTATGTGAGTCGGCAACCTTATATGATGTCAGTCTTGTAATGCATATGGAAAATGATGTATAATATAAACGAGTTTAATTTATCTGGTATCTATAGAAAAAGATATGATTGTTTGCGGATACCAAAATTTATATAAGTTCAAGACAGATGAGGAGGCCGGAATAAGATGGAAGAAGTGACATGGTTTTTTGAAGACGAAGATGGAAAATGTGTGGCAAGTGTGCAACTGGGAATTGATGATATGAGATATGCTGTTCAATATTTGAAAAATGATGTAGAGAATGGAAGATATATACTTGGATATACAAAGGCTGATGGTAAAAGAAGAGTTTTTAAAGGTTCTCGACAAATTGTGAATCATATGTCTGATGACAAAAAAGAAATAATTCCAGATGAAGTAGTAAAAACAGAAGTGGAAAGCAAGAAGAATGAAATAGTTGAATAAAAAACGAGCAGAGAAAAAACTCTGCCCCTTTTTTTCTCTTTTTGCTAAATTAAGTAATAAAAAATCCCGAAAACGCTGCAATTATCAGTGCTTTTCGGGATAAATTAAATGCGGAAGATGGGACTTGAACCCACACAAGCGCAATGCTTACAAGATCCTTAGTCTTGCTCGTCTGCCAGTTCCGACACTTCCGCATATGGTAAATAAGTACATATAAAACAAATAATCTATGAAATAGATGCGGAAGATGGGACTTGAACCCACACGATCGCATTGATCACAAGATCCTTAGTCTTGCTCGTCTGCCAGTTCCGACACTTCCGCTTGTTTTGTTTTCGTAGCTGTACTTACGCCACGAATAGTATAATACAATGAGTTGAGAAGAATGTCAACACATTTTTTTGACTTTTTTAAATTTTTTGAAAAATTATTGAAATTACAAAAATAAGGAAATGTTAAACAGCTAATGAATATAATAATACTGTGGGAAAATAAAAAATAAAAAAATAAAGGAAATTTGAAAGTTTTGTCGAATATAATATTATGGAGAGTATACAAAGGAGGAGATCATGTATTATTCGGAAGAGCTAATAGAAGAAATCAGAATGAAAAACGATATAGTAGATGTCATTTCCAATTATGTACGACTTCAGAAGAAAGGAAGTTCCTATTTTGGACTTTGCCCGTTTCACAATGAAAAGTCCCCGTCTTTTTCTGTAAGCAGAGACAAGCAGATGTATTATTGCTTTGGTTGTGGGGCTGGTGGGACAGTATTTACATTTCTTATGGAATATGAGAATTATTCTTTCCTTGAAGCGGTTCAATATCTTGCAGAGCGTGCAGGAGTAGAACTGCCTAAAGAAGAATATTCAAAAGAAGCAAAGGAACGATCTGATTTGAAAGCGACCTTGTTGGAAATCAATAAGATTGCTGCACAATATTATTATGTTCAGTTAAAATCTGAACGCGGTGCAGTTGCTTATGATTATTTGACAGACAGAGGACTTTCAGAAGAGACCATAAAATCTTTTGGGCTTGGATTTGCAACAAAGTATAGTAATGATCTGTACAATTATCTTAAACGTAAAGGGTATAGTGAAGAATTGATCCGTCAGGCAGGGCTGATTAATATTGATGAAAAAAATGGAGTTTATGATAAGTTTTGGAATCGTGTTATGTTTCCGATTATGGATGCAAATAGTCGAGTAATTGGATTTGGTGGCCGGGTTATGGGAGATGCAAAGCCAAAATATTTAAATTCCCCAGAAACAGCTGTTTTTGATAAAAGCAGAAATTTGTATGGGCTGAACCGGGCACGTACATCGAGAAAATCATATTTCCTTGTTTGTGAAGGTTATATGGATGTTATTTCACTTCATCAGGCAGGATTTACGAATGCAGTTGCGTCTTTAGGAACTGCGTTGACATCAGGACATGCTTCATTGATCAAACGATATGTAAGTGAAGTATATCTTACATATGATAGCGATGATGCCGGTACGCGTGCAGCACTTCGGGCAGTTCCGATTATGAGAGAAGCTGGGATTGCAGCAAAAGTTATCCGAATGGATCCATATAAGGACCCAGATGAATTTATTAAAAATTTAGGTGCAGAGGAGTTTGAAAAAAGGATTGAAAATGCCAGGAACGGCTTTATGTTCAGTTTGGAAATATTGTCAAAGAATTATGATATGGAATCTCCAGAAGAAAAAACAGCCTTTTTTCAGGAAACAGCAAAACGCTTAATAGAATTTGAGGATGAGCTGGAGCGTAATAACTATATAGAAGCTGTTGCAAAAGCATATCGCGTAAACCCAGACAGTCTTCAAAAACTTGTCACAAAGACGGCGATTAAAGAAGGTTTGGCAAGTCCTACGAAACGCCCTAAAAATTTGAATCAAAATAAAGATTTAGTATCAAAAAAGGAAGATGGGAATAAGAGAGCACAGAAGATTTTGCTTACATGGTTGATTGACCAGCCTAAGTTGTTCCAGATAATTGAGGAGTATGTTACTCCGGAGGATTTTACAGAAACAAATTATCAAAAAGTAGCCGAATTATTATATGAGCAATATCATTTAGGAGAATTAAATCCAGCAAGAATATTGAATCATTTTACGGAAGAGGAAGAACATAGGGAAGTGGCAGCATTGTTTAATACTCGTATACGGGAGTTAACTACCGAGGAAGAAAAAGATCGTGCTATAAAAGAAACCATAATAAAAGTTAAGAATAACAGTATTGATCATCAAACAATGAATTTAAATCCAACAGATATGGTTGGGTTACAGCGACTTATGGAGTCAAAGAGAAAGCTTCAGAACATTGGAAAATTGCATATTTCTCTAGATTAAGGATAAAATAAAACAAGATATCTGTATGACGATGCAGATAGAGGAAGGAAGGACACATGGAAGATATTACACAGAAATTTTTAGAGCGCCTGAAAGAATTGGTTGCCCTGGGCAAGAAAAAGAAAAGTATTCTTGAAATTCAAGAAATCAACGATTTTTTCCGTGATATGGATTTGTCAACGGAACAAATGGAAAAGGTTTTTGAATATCTTGAAGCGAACAACATTGACGTATTACGTATTAATTCGGATGATGACGATGATGTGGATTTGGATGCAATCATGTCGGATGAAGAAGATGTAGATGTCGAGAATATTGATCTTTCAGTTCCGGATGGAGTTAGTGTAGAGGATCCTGTTCGTATGTATTTAAAGGAAATCGGTAAAGTACCGCTCTTAAGTGCTGAGCGAGAGATTGAGCTGGCACAGCGCATGGAAGAAGGCGATGAAGAAGCGAAAAAAGAACTTGCTGAGGCAAACCTTCGTCTGGTTGTCAGCATTGCAAAGAGATATGTAGGACGAGGAATGCTATTTTTAGATTTGATCCAGGAAGGTAATCTTGGTTTGATCAAAGCGGTTGAAAAATTTGATTACCACAAAGGTTATAAATTCAGTACTTATGCTACATGGTGGATTCGTCAGGCTATTACACGTGCTATTGCAGATCAGGCAAGAACGATCCGAATTCCTGTTCATATGGTAGAGACAATTAATAAATTGATTCGTGTGTCACGTCAATTACTGCAGGAACTTGGGCGTGAACCAACGCCGGAAGAGATTGCAAAAGAACTGGACATGCCGGTAGAGCGTGTGCGAGAGATATTAAAAATATCTCAGGAACCAGTTTCCTTAGAAACACCTATCGGAGAAGAAGAAGACAGTCATTTAGGAGATTTTATTCAGGATGATAATGTTCCTGTTCCGGCAGAAGCAGCAGCTCAGACTTTATTAAAAGAACAGTTAGATGAAGTGCTTGATACTTTGACTGAAAGAGAACAGAAAGTTTTAAGACTTCGTTTTGGTATGAACGACGGACGAGCAAGAACATTGGAAGAAGTAGGAAAAGAATTTGATGTAACACGTGAACGTATTCGTCAGATTGAAGCGAAGGCACTTCGTAAACTTCGTCATCCAAGTAGAAGTAGAAAACTTCGTGATTATTTAGATTAAGAGGATATCATATGGAATTATCAAAGAGACTGCAGGCAGTTGCAGATCTGGTAACACCAGGATATACAATTGCGGATGTAGGCACAGATCATGCCTACATCCCAATTTATCTTGTGGAAAAAGGAATTGTTCAAAGAGCGGTGGCTATGGATATTAATGAAGGTCCGTTGGATCGTGCAACAGAACATATTAAAGAAAATAAATTGGAAAATCAGATACAAACACGTTTGTCTAATGGGTTGCAACATTTACAAAAGGGCGAAGTGGACACAGTCATTCTTGCAGGAATGGGTGGAAATCTGATGATTAATATTTTAAATGAGGATTTTAATAAAACAAATTCCTTGAAAGAATGCATCCTGCAGCCACAATCAGAAGTGTTTAAAGTGAGAACCTTTCTTTTAGAGAAAGGCTTTTTATTCATAGAAGAGAATATGGTTTTAGATGATGGAAAATATTATCCGATGATGAAAGTAATTCCCCCTGAAAAAATAGAAGAAATAAAACCAGCTTTCTGGTCAGAGATTGAAATACGTTATGGAAAATTACTGCTAGAAGAAAAAAATCCGATTTTAAAACAATTTCTCGAACGAGAGTCTGGCATTAGGAAAGATATTTTAAGTAAGTTGGAACGAGTAGAAGGAATACATATTTCTGAGCGAAAAGCAGAATTAAATCAGGAACTTTTCCAAATCAAGGAGGGGTTGAAATACTATGCAATGTAAAGAAATCATAGAAATAATAGAAGAAAACTATCCAAAAGAGGCTGCATTAACTTTCGATAATGTAGGACTACAAGCTGGACGTAGCACCAAAAAAGTATCAAAAATACTTTTAGCTTTAGACGCTACTACTCCAGTGATAGAACTTGCAGAAAAACAGGATGTTGATATGTTAATCACGCATCATCCGTTGATTTTTTCACCGTTAAAATCTATTACGGATCAAGATTTTGTCGGAAGGAGGATTTTACGTCTGATTCAGGATGACATAGCATATTATGCAATGCATACAAATTATGATGTACTGGGGATGGCAGAGCTGTCAGAAGAAATATTGCAATTAAAAGAAACAGAAGTTTTAGATGTTACAGGAGAATTTTTCGGAATTTCACAAGGAATCGGTCGTGTCGGATTATTAGAATCAACTATGAGTTTAAGATCTTTTTGCGATTATGTGAAGGAAAAATTAGTGCTTAGTAATATAAAAGTATTTGGAGATTTAGACAAGGAGATTAAGAAAGTTGCAATTTCTCCGGGATCTGGAAAAAGTGAGATAGCAGTAGCATTAAAACATAATGTTGATGTGCTTGTTACAGGAGATATAGGGCACCATGAAGGCTTAGATGCTATGGAACAGGGACTTGCGATTATCGATGCAGGTCATTATGGAACAGAATATATCTTTGTGGATGATATGAAAAAATATTTATCACAGAGATGTCCGGGAGTTGAAATTATAACAGAACCTGTATCACATCCATTTCAAGTTGTATAGGTGAGAGCAGGAGAAAGGTGAGTGCAAGATGGAAGAAAGAATGTGTAAAGTAACAGTTGATGATAAAATTGTTGAATACAAGGAAGGCACAAAATATCAGACAATAGCACGGGATTTTCAAAAGTATTATGACCATCAAATTGTACTGGCTGTTATAGAAGATAATCGCTTGCAAGAGTTGAGTAAAGAAGTGGAGGGAGACATAAAACTAAGCTTTATTACAACTGCAGATAAAGCCGGGTTTGAAACTTATAGACGAAGCATGTGTCTTCTACTTGTAAAAGCGGTTCATGATATAGGCGGACATGATAAGGTTGAGCGTGTTCGAATACATTTTTCTGTAAGTAAAGGATATTATTGTACAGTAGATGGTGAAATTACGGTTAATGCTGAGTTTTTAAGTCGTGTTGATGCTCGAATGCGTGAGATGGCAGAGCAGAAGATTCAAATAGAAAAGAAGTCGATACCGACTTCAAAAGCGATAGAACTGTTTCATAAACATAAAATGTATGATAAGGAACAGTTGTTTGAATATCGTAGAGTATCTACAGTGAATATCTATAGTATTAATGAGTTTGAAGATTATTATTATGGATATATGGTACCAGATACAGGATATTTAAGAAATTTTTCACTTCATTTATATGGAAAAGGCTTTGTGATTCAATTTCCAACCATGAGTGACCCTATATGTGTCCCTGAATTTGAACCTCGTGAAAAGTTATTTAAAGTTCAGAATGAGTCTATTGAATGGGGAGATTTACAGGGAATCGATACAGTTGGGGCTTTAAATGATATGATTACAAAGCATGATATGCGTGAAATCGTACTTGTTCAGGAAGCTTATCAGGAACGTAAAATCGGAGAAATCGCAGAGCAGATTGCAGAACATCCAGAAATAAAGTTTGTGCTGATCGCAGGTCCATCGTCTTCTGGAAAGACGACATTTTCCCATCGTCTGTCCATTCAACTTAAAGTGAACGGACTTACACCGCATCCGATTGCAGTTGACAATTATTTTGTAAATCGTGAAAATACTCCAAAAGATAAAGATGGTAATTATAATTTTGAATGCTTAGAAGCAATTGATGTAAAAAAGTTTAATGAAGATATGACAGCACTTTTAAATGGAGAAAAAGTATATCTTCCAATTTTTGATTTTAAGACAGGAATGCGTAACTATTCAACAATACCGAAACAATTAGGTGAGAATGATATTTTAGTAATAGAAGGAATCCACTGTCTAAATCCAAAATTAACAGAAAATCTGAATAATAACAATAAATTTAAAATTTATATTAGTGCACTTACACAGTTGAATATAGATGAACACAATCGTATTCCATCAACAGATGGAAGATTAATACGTCGTATTGTAAGAGATGCTGAAACACGTGGAACATCGGCCACCAAAACAATTGCAATGTGGAATTCAGTCAGAAAAGGAGAAGAGGAAAATATTTTCCCATTTCAGGAAGAAGCAGATGTGATGTTCAATTCGTCCCTTGTGTATGAATTAGCCGTGCTTAAGCAATATGTAGAACCATTATTGTTTGGAGTTGATAAACATGCTCCTGAATATATTGAAGCGAAAAGATTATTAAAGTTTTTCGATTATTTTATAGGAATAAGCAATGAAAATGTTCCGACGAATTCATTGTTGAGAGAATTTATCGGCGGCGGTTGTTTCCGCGTATAAATCAAAAAACGAGTCTAAGTAATTTTTTTATTGAGAAAATTACCTGGACTCGTTTTTGGTATTAAATATAGTTGTTTAGCAATCGTAAAATTTTTTGATTCCATCCAGGCGGCTATGCATGTTTTGCAAAAGTAAATCTGCAATTGTTATAGCAGCCATGGATTCTACTACAACGACAGCTCGAGGAACAATGATTGGGTCATGTCTTCCTTTGATAACTAATTCGGTATTTTTCTTGTCCTCGGTGATCGTCTGTTGCGGTTGTGCAATAGAAGGAGTAGGTTTTATAGCAGTGCGGAAAATTAAAGTATCCCCATCACTCATACCGCCTAATACACCACCAGAATGATTGGTTTTTTTATGGATTTCGTTATCTTTCACATAAAAAGCATCATTATTTATGCTTCCATTTAATTCTGCAACATGAAACCCGTCTCCAATTTCAAAAGCCTTTACGGCACCAATAGAGAATACTGCTTGTGCAAGGCAGGAATCCAGTTTATCAAAAACAGGTTCGCCGATTCCAACAGGAAGTCCCTCAACGCGACATTCAATAATACCACCGGCAGAATCTGAATTTTCAAGCATCTTATCAAGATATTCAGAGGCGTGTTTGGCAATCTCATTATTAGGCATATATAATTTGTTTTCATTAATTTCATTGTAATGATAGTCTGATTCATCAACACAGATAGGACCGATAGATTTTGCATAAGTGCAAATATGTATACCAAGTTCATCTAGTAAGGCAGATGCTACAGCACCGGCAGCAACACGGCCAATAGTCTCTCTTCCGGAAGAACGTCCTCCACCGCGATAATCACGAAAGCCATATTTCTGTGTGAATGTATAATCAGCGTGTCCAGGGCGATATACAGATGCAATATTACTGTAATCACGAGAACGCTGGTCTTGATTACGTACCATTAAAGAAATCGGCGTCCCGGTTGTATATCCTTCAAATATGCCTGACAATATTTCGACCTGGTCTGTTTCCTGTCTCATAGTTGTGTATTTGCTTTGTCCTGGTTTTCTGAGATTTAGAAAAGCCTGTATATCAGATTCTTGAAGTTTCAGTCCGGCAGGGCATCCATCGATTACAACACCGATTGCTGCACCATGAGATTCACCCCAGGTAGAAACTTGAAATAAACGTCCATATATTGAGCCACTCATATAAAATTTCCTCCTTATGTTTGTGTAATATTTCATTAAAAAACATATAGCTTATTATATAAGAAGAAAAATGAACATGCAATTACTAATTGGGGTGAAATTTTTAAGAAAATTTGAATTTTGATAAAACCTTAAGATTTTACTGTACAATTGCAGAAATTCATAATATAATTGAGCCTAGATGTTGATTTATAAAAGGGGAGATACAACATGAAACAAAGAAAGATAACTAAAGGTAATAAAGAAAAGCAAATCAACAATACTGATTTTAAAGAAACAGATAAATTCCTAGAAGCTGAGGATGATACATTTGAAGAAGTAGACGAGGACTTGGGAACTGAGGATGATGCATTTGAAGAGGTTGATGAAAGTGCAGAAATCGAAGAGAATGATTTTACAGAAGCAGATGCTCAGGATGAAGAAGTTCCTGAAGGGGTAGACAATATAGAGGAATATGATGAATCAGAAAATGAAGATTTGTTTACATCTCAAGATGATTTCACAAGTGAGATTATAAATTTGGATGATAAGACAGATAAGAAAAAAAATAAAAAAGGGAAAAAAGTATTGTGGATAACACTGGGATCAATAGCAGGTGTGATTGCAATTGTTTATTTAGGAATATCGTTTTTCTTTATGTCGCATTATTATATAAATACAGAGATTAACGGTCATGATTTTTCTATGAAAACAGCAACAGATGTTGAAAAATATATGAAAGATCAAGTGAAAAATTACAGTTTAACCGTGCTGGAGATGGAACAGGCAGTAGATATTATTGATGGAGATACGATTGATCTGGAGTATAAAGCATCCGATGAAGCCGAAGCTGCAATTAAAGACCAGAATGCTTTTTTATGGCCAGCAGGTATTTTTTCTAAGAAATCTTGTCATATTAAACTGGAGGTTTCGTATGATGAAAGTAAATTGCAACAAGAGATTCAAAATCTGCAAACAGTGACGAGAGAACAAATAGAACCTAAATCAGCATATCCTAAATTTGATGGAAACCAATTTGTAATTGAGCCGGAAGTAAAAGGTACTGCAGTAGACCAGGACGTATTGAATGAAAAGATCAATCAATATATTACAGAGTTTAAATCAGAGCTTGATATGGAAAAAGAAGGGTGCTATAAGAAACCTGTTTATACTTCTGATTCAAAAGAGGTAAAAGCTGCTTGTGATGAGATGAATAAGTACTTACAGGCAAGTATTACATATACAATGACAGAGAATGTAGTTGTTGATAAATCTGTTATTAATAGCTGGGTAACAGTAGATGATAATATGAAGGTTTCTTTTAATGAGAATGCAGTCAGAGACTGGTTAACAGCATTTGGAGATAAGTATGATACCGTGGGAACTACCAGAACAATTACGACGCCTACAGGAAAAACAGTAGAAGTTTCTGGTGGAACATATGGCTGGTCAATTGATGAAGATACTGAATTTACAGCATTGACAAACAGTATTAAGAATGGAGAAGTTGTTACAAAAGAGCCGGCATATTATCAGACAGCAGCATCACATAGTGCACAAGACTGGGGTGATACCTATGCAGAAGTAGATATTTCAGCACAGCATATGTGGTATATTTCAGGGGGCTCTGTTGTGCTGGAGACCGATGTCGTTACCGGGGTGCCGATTCCGGAAAAAGAAACAACCTTGGGAGTATACGATATTTTGGAGAAATCCTTAAATAAAACCCTGGTCGGAGAAGATAATCCGGTTACCGGAAAACCAATTTATGAGACACCGGTATCATATTGGATGCGTGTTACATGGAGCGGTATTGGTTTTCATGATGCGATATGGCAGCCTGCTTTTGGAGGAACACTCTATCGAGATGGATTAGGTTCACACGGATGTATTAACATGCCACTTGATAAGGCAGCAGCATTATATAATGTAATATCAGTGGGGACTCCGGTAATTGTTCATAATTAGAGAACTTATACATTTAAAGTTGTATTACACGTTCGACTTGAATTGGAATTATATAAGAAAAAGCAAAATAGGACAGCTTCTTTGAAAACAGCTGTCCTATTATAGAAAGAGGAAATTATGTACGAGCTATTAAAAAAAGATGGGAAAGCAAAACGTGGTCGTTTTCATACAGTGCATGGAACAATCGAAACACCCGTATTTATGAATGTTGGAACAGCAGCAGCAATTAAAGGTGCAGTTTCTACAGATGATTTACGTCAGATAAAAACACAAGTAGAGTTATCTAATACATATCATCTGCATGTACGTCCGGGAGATGAAGTTGTAAAGAAATTAGGTGGTTTACATCAGTTTATGAACTGGGACAAACCGATTTTGACAGATTCGGGCGGATTTCAAGTGTTTTCTCTGGCTGATTTAAGAAAGATTAAAGAAGAGGGTGTGCATTTTCATTCTCATATCGACGGACGTAAAATTTTCATGGGACCTGAGCAGAGTATGCAGATCCAGTCAAATCTTGCATCTACTATAGCAATGGCGTTTGACGAGTGTCCATCGAGTGTTGCAGATCGTAGATATATGGAAAATTCGGTTGCACGTACAACACGCTGGTTGAAACGATGCAAGGATGAAATGGAGAGGTTAAATTCATTGCCGGATACAATCAATAAGCAACAGTTACTGTTTGGGATAAACCAAGGCGGAGTATACGAAGATATTCGAGTTGAACACGCAAAACAGATTTCAAAACTGGATTTACCGGGATATGCGGTAGGCGGTCTGGCAGTGGGTGAAAGCCACGAAGAAATGTATCGCATTTTAGATGCAGTTGTTCCGGTATTGCCTGAAAATAAACCAACATATTTGATGGGAGTTGGAACACCGGCTAATATATTAGAAGCAGTTGACAGGGGTGTTGATTTCTTTGACTGTGTATATCCAAGCCGTAATGGACGTCATGGGCATGTTTATACGAATCATGGCAAGTTGAATTTGTTTAATGCGAAATTTGAACTTGACAATCGTCCGATAGAAGAAGGTTGTCAGTGTCCGGCATGCAGAAGCTATAGCAGGGCATATATTCGTCATCTTTTGAAAGCAAAAGAAATGCTAGGTATGCGTCTTTGTGTATTACATAATTTGTATTTTTATAACACAATGATGGAAGAAATAAGAGATGCTATTGATGCAGGAGAGTATCAAGCATACAAAAAACGCAAATTAGACAATATGTCACAACCATTAGACTAAAAATATAAAAAATTATAAAAAGGCAAAGAAAAAACAAAAATTAACTTGAAGAATAGTTGATTTATGTGTATAGTAATAGTATTGCTTATTAATATAGGAGGATGTATCATGCAAGGAATTGGAATTATTTTAATTTATGTTGTAATTCTTGGCGCAATGTGGTTCTTACTTATGAGACCTCAGAAAAAAGAACAGAAGAGAGTTCAGGCAATGCTTTCAACAATGGAAGTAGGAGATACAGTTTTAACAACAAGTGGTTTTTATGGTGTTATTATTGATATCTCAGAAGAGGATGTGATCGTAGAATTCGGTAACAATAAAAACTGCCGTATTCCAATGCAGAAAGCTGCAATTGCACAGCTTGAGAAGCCAGGAACATCTACAGAAGCATAAGTTAAAGGGGTGAAAAGTTAAACTTTTCATCCTTTTTTGTTGCAGAAATTTATCGAATATTCACTTTTTATTGCTTCTTTTTTTATAATTATGCAACACTTTTACGAATTAAAGGGTTGAAACGAAAGCAAAAATACGTTATTATAAGTACATTCGAGCAATTAAATGTAGAATATATAATCTGTGACAAACGGATAAACCATTTTATTTATGGAAGGGTGAAACATTATGAAACTGAAAATTGGTGTGATTAAAGGAGACGGTATCGGGCCGGAAGTTGTAAATGAAGCAATGAAAGTGTTAGATAAAGTCGGTGTTGTATACGGACATGAATTTGACTATACACAACTTTTAATGGGAGGAGCATCGATTGACACATACGGAGTTCCATTGACGGATGAGACAATTGAACTTGCAAAGAATAGTGATGCAGTATTACTTGGATCTATAGGCGGAGATGCTAAGACGTCACCTTGGTATAAACTAGAACCATCTAAAAGACCGGAAGCGGGGTTGCTGAAGATTAGAAAAGCATTGAATCTGTTTGCAAATTTAAGACCGGCGGTGTTATATGACGAATTAAAAGGAGCCTGTCCTTTAAAAGAAGAAATTACAGAGGGCGGCTTTGATATGATGATCATGCGTGAGCTGACTGGTGGTTTGTATTTTGGAGAACGTTCGACGGAAGAGAAAAATGGTGTTTTAACAGCGACAGATTCTCTGACATATACAGAAGATGAAATCCGACGTATTGCAAAGCGTGGTTTTGACATTGCGATGAAACGTCGTAAAAAAGTTACGAGTGTAGATAAGGCAAATGTGTTGGATTCATCCAGATTGTGGCGCAAAGTTGTAGAAGAAGTTGCAAAAGACTATCCGGAAGTAACTTTAGAACACATGCTTGTAGATAATTGTGCGATGCAGCTTGTGAAAAACCCACGCCAGTTTGATGTTATTTTAACAGAGAATATGTTTGGAGATATTCTTTCAGATGAAGCGAGTATGGTGACTGGTTCCATCGGAATGCTTGCCTCAGCAAGTCTGAATGAAACAAAATTTGGAATGTATGAACCAAGCGGCGGATCAGCACCGGATATTGCAGGGAAAGGAATTGCCAATCCAATCGCAACGATTCTTTCAGCAGCAATGATGCTTCGTTTTTCATTTGACCTGGATCAGGAAGCGGATGCTATTGAAAATGCTGTAGAGAACGTATTGAAAGACGGATATCGTACAATAGATATTATGTCAGAAGGAAAAGTACAGATTGGAACAGCAGAAATGGGAAATAAAATCTGTTCATATATTACAAAATAGATAAAAGTCATAAAAAGAGAGGATGAATTGTCATGAGAAGTGATACAGTAACAAAAGGTATGCAGCAGGCACCACATCGTTCTTTGTTTAACGCACTTGGATTAACGAAGGAAGAATTAGAACGACCATTGATTGGAGTTGTAAGTTCTTATAATGAGATTGTTCCGGGACATATGAATCTGGATAAGATTACAGAAGCCGTAAAATTAGGAGTTGCAATGGCTGGCGGTACGCCAATTATGGTTCCTGCAATTGCAGTGTGCGACGGAATTGCTATGGGACATATTGGTATGAAATATTCTCTGGTAACAAGAGATTTGATAGCAGATTCGACAGAAGCACTTGCAATGGCACACCAGTTTGACGGTTTGGTTATGATTCCAAACTGTGATAAAAACGTGCCGGGATTACTTATGGCAGCTGCAAGAGTAAATATTCCTACTATTTTTGTAAGTGGAGGACCAATGCTCGCAGGTCATGTAAAGGGCGAAAAAAGAAGTTTGTCAAGTATGTTCGAAGCAGTCGGTTCTTATGCAGCAGGTAAGATGACAGAAGAAGATGTCTGTGAATTTGAAAATAAAGTTTGTCCGACATGCGGATCATGTTCAGGAATGTATACAGCAAACAGTATGAACTGTCTAACAGAAGTTCTTGGTATGGGACTTCCTGGAAATGGAACAATCCCAGCGGTTTATTCTGCAAGAATTCAGCTTGCAAAACATGCAGGAATGCAAGTAATGGAGCTTGTGAGAAATAATATTCGACCAAGAGATATTATGACAGAGGATGCAATTTTGAATGCATTGACAGTAGATATGGCGTTGGGCTGCTCTACAAATAGTATGCTTCATATTCCTGCAATCGCGCATGAGATTGGAATGGATTTTGAGATTGATTTTGCAAATGGAATCAGCGAGAAAACACCAAATCTTTGTCATCTTGCACCGGCAGGTCCGACATATATGGAAGACTTGAATGAAGCAGGCGGTGTTCCTGCTGTGATGAATGAATTAAATAAAAAAGGACTTCTTCATACAGATTGTTTAACAGTCACAGGAAAAACGGTTGGAGAGAATATTGCCGGAGCAGTAAATAGAAATCCGGAAGTTATACGCCCGATTGATAATCCATATACTCCAACAGGAGGTTTAGCAGTTTTAAAAGGCAATCTTGCGCCGGATGGAAGTGTTGTGAAACGTTCAGCCGTTGTTGATGAAATGTTGGTACATGAGGGGCCGGCAAGAGTATTTGATTGTGAAGATGATGCTATCGCAGCAATCAAAGGAGGTAAAATTAAAGCTGGGGATGTTGTTGTGATTCGCTATGAAGGACCAAAGGGCGGTCCGGGAATGCGTGAAATGTTGAACCCTACATCTGCAATTGCAGGAATGGGGTTGGGTTCCTCAGTAGCACTGATCACAGATGGTCGTTTCAGTGGTGCTTCCAGAGGTGCTTCTATCGGACATGTTTCTCCGGAAGCAGCAGTTGGCGGACCAATAGCGTTGGTAGAAGAAGGAGATATTATCAAAATCAATATCCCAGAGCTTTCTATTCAGCTTGATGTATCGGAAGAAGAACTTGCTGAAAGAAAATCAAAATGGGTTCCAAGAGAACCAAAAGTGAAAACAGGTTATCTTGCAAGGTATGCATCTATGGTTACATCTGGAAACCGAGGAGCAATTTTGGAAGTGCCAAAAAACAATTAGGAGGTGCCTTAGGGTGCAGTTGACAGGATCAGAAATAGTAATTGAATGTTTAAAAGAACAAGGCGTAGACACTGTATTTGGTTATCCGGGGGGAGCAATTCTTAATGTGTATGATGCATTATATAAACATCGTTCAGAAATACGTCATATCTTAACATCGCATGAACAAGGTGCTTCGCATGCAGCAGATGGATATGCAAGAGCTACGGGGAAAGTCGGAGTGTGTCTGGCTACCAGCGGACCTGGGGCTACCAATCTGGTAACAGGAATCGCAACTGCTTATATGGATTCCGTGCCATTAGTGGCTATTACATGTAATGTAGGAGTATCGTTGCTTGGTAAGGACAGTTTTCAGGAAATAGACATTACTGGTATTACAATGCCGATTACAAAGCATAATTATATTGTAAAAGATGTAAATGATTTGGCAGACACCATTCGTAAAGCTTTTGATATTGCAAGAAGTGGCAGACCGGGACCAGTGTTGATTGATATTCCAAAAGATGTTACGGCAGAGAAAGCAGAATACATAAAAACAGAGCCTATAATGACTAAAAAATCCAATGTAGAAATTAAAGAAGAAGATATCGATTTGGCAGTTTCAATGATAGAAAAGTCTGAAAAACCATTTATTTTTGTAGGTGGCGGAACAGTGATCTCTAATGCTAACCAAGAATTGATGCAATTTGTAAATTTGGTGGATGCACCGGTTACAGATTCATTAATGGGAAAAGGAGCGTTTCCAGGAACTGATGAACGTTATACAGGAATGCTTGGAATGCATGGAACAAAAGCATCAAATTACGGTGTGAGTGAATGCGATTTATTGGTTGTAATCGGGGCCCGTTTTTCAGATCGTGTGACAGGAAACACGGCAAAATTTGCAAAAAATGCAAAAATTCTTCAGATTGATATCGATCCTGCGGAGATGAATAAAAATGTATTGATTACAGCAGGAGTTGTAGGAGATATTGCAGAAGTATTAAGTAAAATAAATAGCAAATTAAAACAGCAATCCCATACGGAGTGGATTGAAAAAATCAAAGATTATAAGCAAAAGTATCCGTTAAAATATCATGAAGCCGGACTGACAGGACCATTTATAATAGAAGAAATTTATCGCCAGACAAATGGGGAGGCAATCATTACAACAGAAGTAGGACAGCATCAGATGTGGGCAGCCCAGTATTATAAATACAGCGAGCCTAGAACGCTTCTTACATCAGGTGGCTTAGGAACAATGGGATATGGTCTTGGCGCGTCATTAGGAGCCAAGGTGGGATGTCCAGACAAGACTGTTATAAATATTGCCGGGGATGGATGTTTTCGTATGAACATGAATGAAATTGCTACAGCAGTAAGACATCAGATCCCAATTATTGAGGTAGTTATTAATAATCATGTTTTGGGTATGGTTCGTCAGTGGCAGAATTTATTTTATGAAGAGCGTTACTCGGCAACAGTGTTAAATGATAGCGTTGACTTTGTAAAATTAGCAGAAGCGATGGGCGCAAAAGGAATTTGTGCAACATCAAGAGAAGAATTCAAATCAGCTTTTGAAGAGGCATTAAAAGCAAATGTACCAGTATTGATTGATTGTCAGATTGACTGTGATGATAAGGTATGGCCGATGGTTGCACCAGGAAAAGCAATCAGTGATGTATTTGACGAAGATGATATGAAATAGAAATGAAAGCAGAAATAGGAGGAACAAAAAATGAGCAGAGTGTATAACTTTTCAGCCGGACCGGCTGTGCTTCCAGAGGAAGTGCTTCAGGCAGCAGCAGATGAAATGATGGATTACAAGGAAACAGGAATGTCCGTTATGGAGATGAGCCATCGCTCGAAACCATTTGAAGAAATCATTACAGAAGCAGAAGCAGACCTGCGAGATTTGATGGGGATTCCGGATAATTATAAAGTGTTATTCCTGCAGGGTGGAGCTTCACAGCAATTTGCTGCAATTCCAATGAATCTGATGAAAAATGGTGTGGCAGATTACATCATTACAGGACAATGGGCAAAAAAAGCAGCACAGGAAGCAGAAAAATATGGAAAGGTAAACAGAATTGCTTCATCTGAGGATAAAGTATTTTCTTATATACCGGATTGCTCGGATCTTCCAATTGATGATAATGCGGATTATGTATATATCTGTGAAAATAATACAATCTATGGAACAAAGTATAAGGAGCTTCCAAATACAAAAGGAAAGATTTTAGTAGCGGATGTTTCTTCTTGCTTTTTGTCTGAACCTGTTGATGTGACAAAATATGGTGTTATTTATGGTGGAGTTCAGAAAAATATCGGACCGGCCGGAACAGTTATCGTTATTATTCGTGAAGACCTGATTCGTGACGATGTACTTCCGGGTACACCTACAATGTTGAAATACAAAACACAGGCAGATGCAAAATCTTTGTATAATACACCGCCGGCATATGGCATTTATATTTGTGGTAAAGTATTCAAATGGCTCAAGAAAATGGGTGGACTTGAAGCAATGAAAGAAAGAAATGAAAAGAAAGCAAAATTACTTTATGATTTTCTGGATCAGAGTCAGTTATTTAAGGGAACAGTTGTTAAAGAAGACCGCTCCTTGATGAATGTTCCTTTTGTAACAGGAAATGAAGAATTAGATGCCAAATTTGTAAAAGAAGCAAAAGCAGCTGGACTTGAAAACCTGAAAGGACATAGAACAGTTGGTGGTATGCGTGCCAGCATTTATAATGCAATGCCATATGAAGGTGTTGAAGCACTCGTTGCATTTATGAAAAAATTTGAGGAGGAGAACTTATAAGATGTATAATTATCATTGCTTAAATCCAATCGCACAGATTGGTTTGGATATTTTCAATGAAGCTTATCAGAAAACAGATGCAGTTGATAATGCGGATGCAATTTTAGTCCGTAGCGCAGCAATGCATGATATGGAGTTTTCAACATCCTTAAAAGCTATTGCACGTGCAGGTGCTGGAGTGAATAATATTCCATTAGATAAGTGTGCAGAAAAAGGTATTGTTGTTTTCAATACACCAGGTGCAAACGCAAATGGTGTAAAAGAGCTTGTGATTGCAGGTATGTTGCTTGCATCCAGAGATGTTATCGGTGGAATTGACTGGGTAAAAGAACATGAAGCAGATGCGGATTTAGCAAAAGCAGCTGAAAAGGCAAAAAAAGCATTTGCAGGAACAGAGATACAGGGTAAGAAACTTGGTGTGATTGGTCTTGGAGCAATTGGGGTATTGGTTGCCAATGCAGCAGTACATCTTGGAATGGACGTGTATGGGTATGATCCATATGTTTCTGTAGATTCTGCATGGAAGCTTTCAAGAAATATTCATCATGCGAAGACAGTGGATGAAATATATAAAGAATGCGATTATATTACAATCCATGTTCCGGCTTTAGATAGCACAAAAGGGATGATTAATCGTGATGCTATTCAGTTGATGAAAGAAAATGTTGTTGTATTGAATTTTGCAAGAGATGTCCTGGTAGATACAGGAGCAATGATTGAAGCGTTGGAAGAAGGAAAAGTGAGACGTTATGTAACAGATTTTCCAATTCCGGAAATTGCAGGAGTAAAAGGAGCAATTGTAATTCCGCATCTTGGAGCATCTACAGAGGAATCAGAAGATAATTGTGCTGTTATGGCAGCAAAAGAATTGCGTGATTATCTGGAAAATGGAAATATTACTCATTCTGTAAATTATCCAGATTGTAATATGGGAACAAAAGAAGAGAGTGGAAACCGCATTACTATTCTTCATAAAAATATTCCAAACATGTTAGGTCAGTTCACAGCATTACTTGCACAGGAAAATATGAATATTTCTCAGATGACTAACAAGAGTAGAAAAGAGTATGCATATGTTATGATTGATGTTGAAGCAGAAGTAACGCAGGAATTGGAAGAAAAATTGAATGCTATCGAAGGTGTTTTGAAGGTTAGAGTGATTAAATAATATCAACTTAATAAGAATAAAATTATAGGCAGAAGTATAACGGGGTACTTAGACGATGTTATACTTCTGCTTTTTTATGCATTAAAGTGTTGACAAATGTTGTATGGTTGTATACAATTATACAAGAATGTAAATATACAAGAATACTTGCATCGAAAAGTAAACACATTACGGCTCCATCAGAATACAACAAAAGTTGCGTCTTGATGAAACTGTAATGGCGTAAATGATTTATGAATTGGAGGAAAGCACAAATGGAAAATAGAAAAGTATTTATGAATAAGCAGACAAATCTTTTGGAACTAGAAGAACATATGTATCCGCTCGTGGATGTGGAAACACCAAATGTATTCCGCAATTTATTTCATTATGATGAGATTCCTAAGATTGCATTTAATGATCGTATTGTTCCTCATCATATGCCGGAAGAAATCTGGATTACAGATACTACATTTCGTGACGGACAGCAATCGAGGGCTCCTTATACAACAGAACAGATTGTAACAATTTATGATTATTTTCATCGTTTAGGTGGACCGCAGGGAAAGATTCGTCAAAGTGAATTTTTCCTTTACAGTAAAAAAGACCGTGATGCAGTTTACAAATGTCTTGAAAAAGGATATAAATTTCCAGAAGTTACAAGTTGGATCCGTGCAAGCAAAAAAGATTTTCAATTGGTTAAAGATATCGGCTTGAAAGAAACAGGAATTTTGGTAAGTTGTTCAGATTATCATATTTTTTATAAATTAAAAATGACACGACGTGAAGCAATGGAACATTATTTATCAGTTGTGCGTGAATGTATGGAAACAGGAGTGCGTCCGAGATGTCATTTGGAAGATATTACAAGATCTGACATTTATGGTTTTGTTATTCCTTTCTGTTTAGAATTGATGAAACTGATGGAAGAATATCAGATTCCGGTTAAAATTCGTGTGTGCGATACAATGGGATATGGAGTGAATTTCCCGGGTGCAGTAATCCCACGATCTATTCCAGGAATTATTTATGGATTGATGGTACATGCTGGTGTTCCAAGTGAGTTGATTGAGTTCCATGGACATAATGATTTTTATAAAGCAGTTAATAATTCAACTACAGCATGGCTTTACGGAGCATCAGGAGTAAACTGTTCCTTGTTTGGGATTGGAGAACGTACAGGAAACACCCCATTGGAAGCAATGGTCTTCGAATATGCACAATTACGCGGTACATTAGATGGTATGGATACAAGAGTGATAACAGAATTGGCTGATTACTATGAAAAAGAAATTGGGTATAAAGTTCCATCAAGAACACCGTTTGTAGGAAAGAACTTCAATGTAACAAGAGCCGGAATCCATGCAGATGGAATGTTGAAAAACGAAGAAATTTATAACATATTTGATACAGATAAATTTTTAGGAAGACCTGCGTTGGTTTCTGTATCAAATACTTCCGGAATAGCTGGGATTGCGTATTGGATCAATGCTTATTATAAATTGCCAAAAGAGAGACAGGTCGACAAAACATCTATGCTTGTAACAACATTAAAATCATGGGTTGACAAACAATATGAAGAAGGTCGAGTTACGGTCTTGACAGATGAGGAATTAGTTGACAAAATAGATAGTATATGTGAGGAATTACATATTACATTGTAACTTGGGAGGCAACAAATAAGAATGGAAGACTATCAGGATCATTCCTTAAGCAGTCGTGTATTCCAGAAGATCCGAGAAGATATTATAAAAGGAAAATATCAGGAGCATGATGAATTAAGAGAAAATACCATCGGCAAAGAACTTGGGGTTAGTCGTACACCGGTACGTGAAGCACTAAGACAATTAGAATTAGAAGGACTTGTTACGATTGTTCCAAACAAAGGTGCGTATGTGACAGGAATTTCAACGAAAGATGTAATGGATATTTATGCAATACGCTCTATGTTGGAAGGGTTGTGTGCACGTTGGGCAACAGAAAATATTACAGAAGAGCAATTGGATGAATTAGAAGAGATTGTATTACTTTCTGAATTTCATACAAAGAAAGAAGGAGGAAGTAATGCAGAGCAGGTGACCGTATTAGATGGAAGATTCCATACAGTGCTTTATGAGGCAAGCGGAAGCAGAATATTAAGTCGTACGATGATTGATTTTCACAAATTTGTACAGCGCGCCAGAAAGTCTTCAGTTATTTCTGAGGAACGTGCCAGAAAATCAATTCGAGAACATAAACAGATTTTACGTGCGATTAAAGATAAAGATACAGATTTAGCTGAGCAGTTGGCAAATGAACATATTATGCATGTGATTCAGAATTTAAAAAAACAAGGATATAACGAAACAGAATAGTGCTAGTTCAAAAATAAAATGTTTGAAAAAAGAAAACATAGGAGGACGAAAAAATGGCAAAAATCAAAATGGCAACACCTATTGTTGAAATGGATGGAGATGAAATGACAAGAATTCTCTGGAAGATGATCAAAGAGAATTTGTTGGAACCATTTATTGAACTGAATACAGAATATTATGATTTGGGTCTGGAACATAGAAATGAAACAAATGATCAGGTAACGATTGATTCGGCAATTGCTACAAAAAAATATAAGGTTGCTGTAAAATGTGCGACAATTACTCCGAACGCAGCTCGTATGGATGAATACGATCTTAAAGAAATGTGGAAGAGCCCAAATGGAACAATTCGTGCAATTTTGGATGGAACTGTTTTTCGTGCACCAATCGTTGTGAAAGGAATCGAACCTTGTGTAAAAAATTGGAAAAAACCAATCACAATTGCAAGACATGCATATGGAGATGTATATAAGGGATCTGAAATGAAAATTCCTGCTGCCGGAAAAGTAGAATTGGTTTATACAGCAGAAGACGGAACACAGACAAAAGAACTCGTACATGAGTTTGACGGACCGGGTATTGTACAGGGTATGCACAATATTAATTCCTCTATCGAAAGTTTTGCAAGAAGCTGTTTCAACTACGCATTAGATACAAAACAAGATTTATGGTTTGCGACAAAAGATACAATTTCTAAGAAATATGACCATACATTTAAAGATATTTTCCAGGAAATTTATGACGCTGAGTACGATGGAAAATTTAAAGAAGCTGGAATTGAGTATTTCTATACACTGATTGATGATGCAGTTGCACGCGTAATGAAATCAGAAGGTGGTTATATCTGGGCATGTAAGAACTATGATGGAGATGTTATGAGTGATATGGTTTCTTCTGCATTTGGTTCCCTTGCAATGATGACATCTGTACTTGTTTCTCCAGATGGATACTATGAATATGAAGCAGCTCATGGTACAGTACAGCGTCACTACTACAAACATCTGAAGGGTGAAGAGACATCTACAAACTCTGTAGCAACTATTTTTGCATGGACAGGAGCACTTAGAAAACGTGGTGAGATGGATGGAAATGCAGAATTAATGGAATTTGCAGATCGTCTTGACAAGGCAACAATTGATACAATTGAAGCAGGAGAGATGACAAAAGATCTTGCACTTATTACTACAATAGAAAATCCAACAGTTCTCAATAGTGAAGAATTTATTAAAGCAATTGCAAAAAGATTATAAATATATGAAAGACACCCAATCCAAGGTGGTATGCTCCCCGTCAAGAGGACAATAAAAAATAATAAATTTTTGTATCGCCAGCCATGCTATGGCTGGCGATATTTTATGCTGCTTTTGTATATTGCTCATGATATTTCATTGGTGTCATTACATGCAGTTTCCTTTGAAGTCGTTGGTTGTTGTAGTAATCTATGTAATTAGCTATCGCAGTAATCAAAGAGCTTCTGTCATTAAAACGCTGTTTATAATACATTTCTCGTTTTAGAATTCCCCAAAACCCTTCCATTGGTCCATTGTCAATACAGTGGGCAACTCTAGACATACTCTGCTTCATATGATGTTTTTTTAATCTAGTATAAAACTGTGCGCTTGTATATTGAAAGCCTCGATCAGAATGAACTAATGCGTGTGCATCTGGCTCCTGACGAACAGCCTCATCAAACGTGTCCATAACTAATGGATTATCATTATGATCGCTGATTTTAAAGGAAACAATCCTTCTATCATATAAATCTAAAATAGCACTCAAATAAACTTTATGAACTTCTATTCCGTTGTAGTATTTAAATTCAGAAACATCTGTAAGCCACTTTTCATTCGGTTTTTCGGCGTGAAATTCACGGTGTAAATAGTTTTTTGCTATGTGATCAGGATTTCTGTTTCCTCTGGTACAACTCTTAGGTTTCCATTTAATATTTGATTTTATATCGTATTTCCTACAAATACGAAGTACTCGTTTATCATTCACATGAATTCCTTTATGTCCATCTAATTCATCACGAATCCTTCGGTATCCCATATCTGGATGCTGGTTATGAATCCTTTGGATTTCAGTGGATAGTCTTTCGTTTCGAAGTTCATTATTACTTTTCGGATATTTTACCCAGCGGTAATACGCAGAACGTGTAACATTAAGATATTTACAAAGTCTATCTATGGGATAATGCTTAGTAGACGATAGCTTTTGGATGGCTTCATATTCGGCTAACCGATGAATTAAAGATAGCGACCCCTCCTTTCCAGTTCTCTGACTTTTTTTAACAGATCATTCTCCATTTGTAAGTCTAGATTTCTTCTTTCCAGTTCAGCTATCTTGTCACGTAGCTCTTCTTCAGGTGTTCTGCTTGGAAGAGAAGCTATACGACGTCCACGTCTGTCTTCCAGACCCGCTTGACCCATCTTTTCGTATCGTATTACCCAATTGCGAACTTGTTGATAGGAACAATCATATTTGAGTGCCATTGCACCATAATTCTTATCATTTGCAAGACAATCTGTTACTATTTTTAATCTCTCATCAAGTGTAGTGTTCTTTGCTTTTTTCATGTAAGCACCTCCAGTGGATGTTTTTAATATTCCACCAGAATTATACACCTTAATCCAATCGGAAAGCTGTCTGTGTGAACGAATTCCGTATTTTGTGCAAATATCCTGAAGAGATCCTTCTCCGTTAAGATAATCATTTATAGCAGATATTTTTAAATCTTTTGAATAAGATTTGTTTTTCGGTTGATTGAGTAATCCAGTTGGTCCATCATACTGATAAATAGAAATCCAATTTCGAATACTATGATGATCAACTCCCAATTCTTTTCCTGCTTGCCGTATGCCAATTTCTCCTACAAGGTAGCGTTCGACTATTTTTACTTTTTCTACTGGTTCTATCTTACTCTTTCTGAACATGAAAATACCCCCATATAGGACTTTTATATTTCATTGTCCTATATGAGGGTAGCATATCAAGGTGAGAGGGTGTCTTTTTTATATATTAGGAAAGTGCTTTCCTAATATATAAAAATCGCTCCGCTAAGGATGCGCACTGCGGCGTACAATGTAGGTGTCGCAAGCGACCGCCGCAGGCGCAAGAATATGCAAAGCACATTCTTTGTTCTGAAATATATCTATTCTTCGGCTAAATCAGCCCATTGTTCATAAAGGGTTTCTAATTCTTCTTCATTTGAAGATTTTTCAATAGCGAGTTCCTGACATTTTACAGAATTAGAATAAATATCTTCCTGTGTCATCAATTCATCAATTTCCTGATTTCGTGTTTCTAAAACAGCAATTCGTTCTTCTGTCTTTTTTAAATCATTTTTACGCTTTCGCTCACGAGCCTGTGCTTCTTTCTGCTCTTGCCAACTTAACTTTTGACCAAAAGGCTCCTGAGATTCAGAAAAAGTGTTTGGATTAGTAACTTTTGAATTGACAGAAGTTTCCGGAGAAACAGAAGCATATTTTGCAGTTAATTCCTCTTTTTTCTCAAGATAATAGTCATAGTTTCCAATGTAATTTACAAATGTCTGGTTTACCAATTCCAAAATACGTGAAGCAGTCTGATTAATAAAATAACGGTCATGAGAAACATATAAGATTGTTCCGGTATAATCGTTTAAGGCCTGCTCAAGAATTTCCTTTGAAGTGATATCCAAATGGTTTGTGGGCTCATCAAGAATCAAAAAGTTTGCTTCGGAGAGCATTAATTTTGCAAGCGAAACACGACCTTTTTCACCACCGCTTAAATCACGGATGAGTTTAAACACATCGTCTGCAGTAAACTGAAAAGCAGCTAAAGTGTTTCGAATCTGAGTATTTGTTAGTGATGGATAGTCGTCGGAAATTTCTTCAAAAATAGTCTTATTATCATGAAGTACGTGGTGCTCCTGATCATAGTATCCAATCTTTACCTTAGAACCTAAAGTAAAAGCACCTTCATCGGCATCTAATACCTGATTTAAAATTTTTAATAAAGTTGTTTTTCCGGTTCCGTTATCTCCGATGATTGCAACATGCTCACCACGTTTGATTTCAAATGAAATATCGGAAAACAGGGTTTGTGTCTCAAATCTTTTTGTTAAATGTTCAACTGTTAAAACATCATTACCACTGATACAAGATGGATTCAGCTCAAAATGCATTTCCTGTGTGGAATCCATCGGTTTGTCAATACGTTCTATTTTGTCAAGCATTTTTTCGCGGCTTTCAGCACGCTTGATAGATTTTTCTCGATTAAAAGATTTTAATTTTTCAATTACTGCCTCTTGGTGTTTGATTTCTCTTTGTTGATTTAAATATTCTTTCATTTGTGCATCGCGTAACTGACGTTTTTTTTCGGCGTAATCTTTATAATTACCATTATACATACGAAGATGCCCTTGATCTATTTCAACAACCTTAGTTACGACTCTGTTTAAGAAGAAACGGTCATGTGATACGATGAATACAGCTCCCGGGTAATTTAACAGATATGTTTCTAACCAGGATATAGAATTTAAGTCCAAATGGTTGGTCGGCTCATCCAATAATAGGATATCTGGTTTTGTTAACAGAAGTTTGCCTAAGGAAACACGCGTTTTTTGTCCACCTGATAGCGTGCTGGCTTCCTTTGAAAACTCATTTTCCTGAAAACCAAGTCCTTTTAACACCCCTATGATTTCACTTTCATATGCATATCCGTTCTTGGATTCAAATTCAGACATCAGACGGTTGTAAGTATTCAAGCGAGTCTGTAATTCATCACCGGATAAGCCTTTTAATTCGTGTTCAATCGTACGAATTTGTTCTTCAAGTCTTATAATGTCTGCTTTTGCAGTTTTTAATTCTTCGTAAATACTATTTCCACTGATTAGATTTTGCTGCTGTGCAAGATAACCAATTGTTTTCCCTTTTGTAAGAACAATATTCCCGCTGTCTGTTGGCTCTTCGCCAATGATCATTTTTAAAATTGTTGATTTTCCGGCACCATTCACACCGACAAAAGCAACCTTTTCTCTATCTTCAATATGGAAAGAACCATCTTTTACAATGATGCGTTCTCCGAAAGATTTATTTAGATTATGACATGCAAGTATCATATATACATCCTCCTATATTTAAGCATATCGTATTTATTATATCGAAATACAGATAAAATACAACTAAAGAATTTAGATTTCACAAAAAAATTCAGATAAAATAGTGTGAAAACCGACGAAATATAAAAAAATTTTAGATAAAATACAAAAAAAGTATGTCAAAAGTTTGACTTTGTTAAAATAAAACTTTATAATAGATATAGTTTATATTTGGAGGACGATAAGTGTGGAGTCAAGAGGAATATCAAAGGCTGTTATTGGGAGACTTCCAAGATATTACAGATATCTTGGTGAACTCAATGAAGCCGGAGTAGAAAGAATATCATCAAGTGATTTAAGTAAAAAAATGCATGTAACAGCATCACAGATTCGCCAGGATTTGAATAATTTTGGTGGATTTGGCCAACAAGGATATGGTTATAATGTAAAGTATCTTCGCACGGAGATTGGTAAGATACTGGGATTGGACCAGAGTCACAATATGGTAATCATAGGAGCAGGTAATTTAGGACAGGCACTTGCAAATTATGCATCTTTTGCAAGAAATGGATTTATTTTAAAAGGAATCTTTGATGTGAATCCTGAATTGAAAGGAAAAGTGATCAGAGACATTCCGATTCGAATGATGGATGAATTAGAGACAGTTCTTCAGGAAGAAAATATTGATATTGTAGCACTCACAATTCCAAAAACAAAAGCGGTTGAAGTATCTGATATTCTGGTACGTAATGGCATTAAAGCAATTTGGAATTTTGCACATACAGATTTGAATCTTCCGAAAGATGTGATTGTAGAAAGTGTCCATTTATCTGATAGCTTGATGAAGTTGTCCTATAATATTACCCGATACAAAGAAGAACATGGGGAAGATTAGAAGTATCATAACGTGCAAAAGGGTTGTTTAATGCCTTTGCACGTTATTTGTATTTACGCGAGCAACGAGCCAAAGTCCGTGCTTGCACGAGACCTTGGCGACTGCCGCGATAACTTGAGAAACTCGCGAAGCGTGTTTCTCATAGTTTGGAGATAATTATTTTATTTCGTGCTTTAAGAAAGGATGAGTAAAAATGCGATATTTGCCTACTGGAAATTGGATGCAAAAAGCTGACGCACACACAATTCATGAAATAGGAATTCCATCTTTGGTGCTGATGGAGAGAGCTGCATTGGGAATTGCTGAGGTTATAAAATCGAAAGTTTTGAAGAACAAAAAGATACTGATAGTTTGTGGTTCCGGAAATAATGGAGGAGACGGATTTGCAATCGCAAGATTGTTACATGATGAGAATTATTCCGTAGGAATTGCATTTGTTGGAAAAACAGAGTCAATGAGCGATGAATGTAAACAACAATATTGTATTTGTAAAAATATTGGGATATCGATAGAGACAGAAATCCCTGATGAAGAGTATGGCGTGATCGTAGATGCGATTTTTGGCGTTGGACTTTGCCGGGAGATAAGCGGTAAATATGCTTCCGTGATAGAGTGTTTAAATGCAATGGAAGGATATAAAGTTGCGGTAGATATACCCTCGGGAGTCAGTTCTTTGGACGGAAAAATTTTAGGTATAGCATTTAAAGCGGACTTGACGGTTTCTGTACAATGTGAGAAACTAGGAACTGTTCTGTATCCGGGAAAAGATTTTGCAGGAGAAGTAGTTGTAAAATCAATCGGTATCAATACAGAACTTTACCAAAATAATATAGAAATATGTTATACACTGGAACAAGATGATCTTTGCACATGTCTGCCGAAACGTGTGGCAAATTCGCATAAAGGAACATATGGGAAAGTGCTTATGATTACCGGAAGCAAGGGAATGGCCGGAGCAGCATATTTAAGTGCAAAAGCAGCATATGTAAGCGGAGCAGGGCTTGTTCAGATATATACTGCCAAAGAAAACAGAAGCATTCTTCAACAACTGCTGCCAGAAGCAATTATCTCCACTTATACAGAATATTCTGAAGAAGAATTGAAACAATTATTAAATTGGGCAGATGTTGTATGTATTGGATGTGGACTTGGCCAGGAAAAAACAGCAGATAAATTATTACAAGGGGTATTTCAATTCTGTAAAGTCCCATGTATTATTGATGCAGATGGAATCAATCTTTTATCTGAAAAGATGGAATTGCTTGAAAAAAGTACATTTCCGATAGCATTAACTCCACACATGAAGGAAATGACGAGACTTTTAAAGTGCTCGGTCGCAAAATTAAATGCAGATCGTATGAATATATTGACTGATTTTGTGAAACGGTATCCTGTTGTTTGTGCGTTGAAAGACGCTCGTACGCTTGTAGCAAAAGAAGATCATCCTTTATTTGTAAATACTGCAGGAAATAGTGCGATGGCAAAAGCAGGTTCGGGAGATGTTCTTGCTGGTGTGATCACAGGGCTTACAGCACAACATATGAATTTGTATGATAGTGTTGTGTCAGGAGTGTATCTTCATGCAAACGGAGGAGATTATGCAAGAAAAAGCTGTGGCGTTTACAGTGTACTGGCAGAAGATTTGATTTCAGGAATAAAAGATGTACTAAAGCAGGTAGAACAGTAATATTTGATATGGAGGAATAGAACATGAAACAATATACACGTGTGTATGCAAAAATTGATTTGGATGCAATTGCATATAACATGGAACAAATGAAGGAGCGAATCGGAACAGGAGCAAAGTTGGTTGCGGTTATTAAAACAGATGGATATGGACATGGTGCGATTCCAATTGCCAGAATGTTCGAATCAGTGGATTATGTATGGGGTTATGCGACAGCTAGTCTTGATGAAGCTGCTCTCTTGCGTAAGGCTGGAATTTGTAAGCCAATCCTTGTATTGGGATGTGTATTTCCAGATCAGTATGAGGATATGATCCGTTACGAAGTACGTCCTGCTACATATACAGAAGAAATGGCAATAGAAATATCAAAACAGGCTGTTAAATTAAATAAAACGGCATATTTGCATATTAAAATCGATACAGGAATGGGACGTATTGGTTTTGCAGTATCGGATGAAACGGCAGATATTATTGAACAGATAAGTAAATTACCAAATATAAAAATTGAAGGAATGTTCACGCATTTTGCGAAGGCAGATGAAAAAGATAAAAGCTATACATATCAACAGCATGAGAAATTTGTTTGGATGAAACAGGCACTGGAAGAGAAAAATCTGGAAATTCCATATATTGATTGCGATAATAGTGCTGGAATTATAGATTTTCCCAATATGAAGCACAATCTGGCAAGAGCAGGAATCTCTTTATATGGAATGTATCCGTCTGATGAGGTAAATAAAAATGCAATTTCATTAAAACCGGCATTAGAATTAATCAGTCATATTTCTTTTGTGAAAAATGTAGAAGCTGGTACTTCAATCAGTTACGGTGGTACATTTGTGGCACCAAAAGCAATGCGAATAGCTACAATACCTGTCGGATATGGAGATGGATATCCACGTTCTCTTTCAAACAAAGGAGCTGTTTTAATTCATGGAAAACGTGCTCGTATTCTGGGAAGAGTTTGTATGGATCAGTTTTTAGTAGATGTTACTGATATCCCGGAAGCAAAATTTATGGATGAAGTTGTGCTGGTAGGGAAAGATCAGACAGAAACTATAACAATAGACGAGTTGGCAGAGCTTAGTGGAAGATTTAACTATGAATTTATATGCTGCCTTGGAAAACGAATCCCAAGAGTTTATATTCAGGATGGGAAAATAGTAGAACAGATTGATTATTTTGCATAGCAAAACTTAAAGTGAATACAATTACACAAAGAATTCTCGTTCCTGCTTTTAGAATAACTATAAAAAAAGCGGACATACTAATATTAAAATATGATGAGAATCGGAGTGTGGAAAATTTGGTTGTAAAGCGTGGAGATATTTACTATGCAGACCTAAGTCCGATTATCGGTTCGGAACAAGGTGGCGTACGCCCGGTCCTGATCATTCAAAATGATGTTGGAAATCGTCACAGTCCGACTATAATCTGTGCTGCTATTACATCACGTATGAATAAAGCAAAATTACCGACGCATATTGAAATTAGTTCAGGAAGATACCATTTAGTAAAAGATTCTGTTATATTGCTGGAACAGATTCGAACAATAGATAAGCAACGACTTCGGGAATATGTATGCCATGTAGACAGTAGAATGATGGGAAAGGTTAACCATGCAATTCAAATCAGTCTTGGTCTGGATACATAAACACTTTACAGATAAACCAAATAGTGGTAGTATAAACAAGATAATGTGTCATGTTGCCTAAGCAATTTGTCACACCGGAAAAGAAAAAAGAAGAGGAGAATGAGAAATGTCAGGACATTCTAAATTTGCGAATATTAAACACAAAAAAGAAAAAAATGATGCAGCAAAAGGAAAAATCTTTACTAAGATTGGTCGTGAACTTGCTGTAGCCGTTAAGGAAGGTGGCGGACCTGACCCGACTAGTAACAGTAGACTTCGTGATGTGATCGCTAAGGCAAAATCAAATAACATGCCGAATGATACGATTGAAAGAAATATTAAAAAAGCAGCTGGTGAAGGTTCAGGCGATAATTATGAACATATTACATATGAAGGATATGGACCGAATGGAACAGCAATTATTGTAAGAACACTGACAGATAATAAGAACAGAACAGCTTCTAATGTCAGAAATGCATTTACAAAGGGCAGTGGTAACGTAGGAACACCTGGATGTGTGTCTTTCATGTTTGACGAAAAAGGACAGATCATTGTTGATAAAGAAGAATGCGATATGGATGCAGATGAATTGATGATGCTTGCACTTGATTTAGGAGCAGAAGATTTCGTGGATAATGATGATAGCTATGAAATTCTTACAACTCCTGAAGATTTCAGTGATGTTCGTCTGAAATTAGAAGAAGCAGGAATTGCTATGGTGAATGCTGAAGTGACAATGATTCCGCAGACATATGTTGAGCTGACGAAAGAGGAAGACCTTAAAAATATTCAAAAGACATTAGATCTTCTTGAAGAAGATGACGATGTACAGGATGTATATCACAACTGGGACGAGTAATATGAATGAGGATACTGTATCGAAGGATATAGTATCCTTTTTGCTTGTCATATATTAAAAATGATATCTGAATAATAAGAATAGGTATATTTTAAAAAATTCACTCCATACTATATAGAAAATGTAAGGAGGAATTTGGGATAATGGATAAATCTTTAAAAAATACATCTAAAGAAAATAAAGAAAGCAGGGAAGAACGGGAAGAAATCCGTGAAGAAATAAAGGAAACCGGAACACTATGGTTAGAAAATGATAAACATCATCACAAAATTCAGATGATTACAATTATTGGAGAAATAGAAGGGCATGAGGCATTATCCGGAAATACAAAATCTACGAAATATGAACACATTATTCCCAAACTGGCACAAGTGGAGGATGATGAAGAAACAGAGGGGGTTCTTATTTTGTTAAATACATTAGGGGGTGATGTTGAAGCTGGACTTGCAATCGCAGAAATGATTGCATCTCTTAGTAAACCTTCGGTATCTCTGGTGCTTGGAGGTAGTCATTCAATAGGAGGACCGCTTGCAGTTTCAGCAGATTATTCATTTATTGTACCAAGTGGAACAATGATTGTACATCCGGTCCGTTCCAATGGAATGTTTATCGGGGTCTATCAAAGCTATCGAAATATGGAACGTACACAAGACCGTATAACCAGCTTTATTTCAAAACATTCAAATATAAGTCAGGCAAGACTGGAAGAACTAATGCTTGATCCAACTCAACTTGTAAAAGATGTCGGAACTATGCTGGAAGGCATTGATGCGGTGAAAGAAGGAATGATCAATGAGGTTGGCGGAATCAGTCAGGCATTGAATAAACTACACGAAATGATTGAAGAACAAAAAAAATAATGTTATACTATATTGAGTATGTTTAACACCAAGGGGGATGTATCATGGCTGCAAAGTCAACCAAGAAACGAAAGACAACAACCAAAAAACCAACTAAAAAACAGCAGCAGGAGAATGCTGCAATTCGCGACGAAATATGTATTTTATGCGTACTTGCTGTATGTATTTTACTATTGATCAGCAACTTCGGCATTGGAGGTATGGTCGGAGAAGCTGTATCATCTGTGTTGTTTGGCTTATTTGGCTGGATTGCATATTTAATCCCTGTGCTTATATTTAGCGTGGTCGCTTTTCTAATTTCAAACAGAGGAAACAGCCACGCGTACATAAAAAGTATTGCATTATTTGTACTTGTTGTATTGCTTGCAACATTGCTTGAACTTATTATGAATCCATATGACGCAACAGCAGGGCTTATGACATATTATCACCAGTCAAGTGTAAACCGAACAGCGGGTGGCCTGTTTGGCGGATTTTTAATGAAATTATTGTGCTCGCTTATCGGGAAAGCAGGAACTTATGTCGTTGTGATAGTTCTGGCAATCGTATGTGTTATCTTAATTACAGAAAAATCATTACTTAAGCCACTGGGGCGAAAGAGTAAAGTAGTATATGAGGATGCTAAGAAATTAAAAGAAACAACAGCTATAAAGTCAGCACAGAAAAGAGCAGCACAAAAGAAAGAAAAGACGGCAAGATTAGAAGCACAAGCAAAAGAACAGCAAAGCACTGTATCGAAACCGACACAAAAACGCAACAAAAAAGTATCAGGTGTTTCGTTTGCTACAACATTGTTGGAAACACCTATACGTGGAAAGTCACCGGAACTTAAGGAATTAATCCCAGAAGAACCAGTAGAAGATATGAGTATCAAACCATTGGATGAGATGCCGGAGCTTACAATAGAATCTCCATTTGATGATGTAGATGTGCCAGATATGAGCGAACCTGTTCCAGTGACAGAAACGATGGCTGTCGAAGAAGCAATTGCACCGATAGAATCTATGTCTGTATCGGAAGAACCAGAAGAGACAGACATGACTGAAACAACAACGAAACAGACACGGAAACACTCATCACCAGAAGAAAAGGCGGCGGTAACAAAAGAAACAGAATCTGTGGAAGCAGCCGTTCAGGCACAGAATACAGCACCTGCTAAGAAGTATCTTACTCCATCATTAGATTTATTAAAAAAGGGAAAAGCATCCGGAGGCGATTCGAATGCACATTTGCGTGCCACTGCAATGAAGTTAGAGCAGACTCTTTTGAATTTTGGAGTGAAGGTTCATGTGACAAATGCCAGTTGTGGTCCGGCTGTGACAAGATATGAGCTTCAACCAGAACAAGGCGTTAAAGTTAGCAAAATTGTAGGGCTTGCAGACGACATTAAACTAAATCTGGCAGTGTCAGATCTTCGAATTGAAGCTCCGATTCCTGGAAAAGCAGCAGTCGGGATTGAAGTACCTAATGAAGAAAATACAGCAGTAATGCTCCGAGATCTTTTAGAAGCACCTGAATTTCAGAAAAGTAAAGCAAAACTTGCATTTGCTGTAGGTAAAGATATTGCAGGAAAAGTAATTGTAGCTGATATTGCAAAAATGCCTCATTTACTTGTGGCAGGTGCAACGGGTTCTGGAAAATCCGTGTGTATCAATACAATTATTATGAGTCTTATTTACAAAGCAGATCCGGAAGATGTCAAATTGATCATGGTTGATCCAAAGGTTGTAGAATTAAATGTTTATAATGGAATTCCACATTTGCTTATTCCGGTAGTGACAGATCCTCGTAAAGCGGCTGGGGCTTTGAACTGGGCAGTTGCAGAGATGATGAAACGATATCAATTGTTTGCAGAATATAATGTACGTGATTTGAAAGGATTTAATGAAAAAATTTCAAATCTCGAACCAGCTGAAAATAATCCGAAAAAAATGGCTCAGATTGTGATTATTGTCGACGAGCTGGCAGATTTGATGATGGTAGCTCCAAAAGATGTAGAGGGTGCAATTTGTCGTTTGGCTCAGCTGGCACGTGCTGCTGGTATACATTTAATTCTGGCAACGCAAAGACCATCTGTAAATGTTATCACAGGATTGATTAAAGCCAATATGCCATCACGTATTGCATTTGCGGTATCTTCGGGTGTAGATTCTCGAACGATTATAGACATGAATGGAGCAGAAAAGCTTCTTGGAAAAGGAGATATGCTCTTTTATCCGACTGGTTATCCAAAACCAGTACGTGTACAGGGTTCCTTTGTTTCTGATAAAGAGGTTCAGCAGGTTGTGGATTACCTGATCAATCAAAATGGAGGGGCAAATTATAGTAGTGACTTAGAAGAACATCTAAGTAATGATAATTCCGTAGAACTTTCCGGTAGTGCAGTCTTTTCCGGAAATTCCTCAGAAACGGAAGATAATCGGGATCATTATTTTGCGGATGCAGGCTTCTTCATTATAGAAAAAGAAAAGGCATCGATTGGAATGCTACAGAGAATGTTCAAAATAGGATTTAATCGAGCCGCAAGAATTATGGATCAGCTTGCAGAAGCACAGGTGGTAGGACCCGAAGAAGGTACAAAACCGAGGAAGGTATTGATGACCAAAGAAGAATTTGAAGAGTATTTAGGAACAGGTAAGAAGGAGGATTAGCAATGAAAACAGATATTCAAATTGCACAGGAGGCACAGATGCTGCCAATTAAAGAGGTGGCAGCAAACGCAGGTATTACAGAGGATGATTTAGAATTTTACGGAAAATATAAAGCAAAGCTTTCAGAAGATTTCTGGGATAAGATTAAAGATAATCCGGATGGAAAACTGGTATTGGTAACAGCAATCAATCCAACTCCTGCAGGAGAGGGAAAAACAACAACATCTGTTGGATTAGGACAGGCATTTGCCAAGTTAGATAAAAAAGCAATCATTGCACTTCGCGAACCATCTCTTGGACCTTGTTTCGGAATTAAGGGAGGAGCTGCAGGTGGCGGTTATGCACAGGTTGTTCCGATGGAAGATTTGAACCTACATTTCACAGGAGATTTCCATGCAATTACATCTGCTAATAATCTGCTCGCTGCAATGTTAGATAATCATATTCAGCAGGGAAATGCTCTTCAGATCGATCCACGACAGGTTGTATGGAAACGTTGTGTTGATATGAATGACAGAGTATTGCGTAATATTGTTGTGGGCCTTGGAAATAAGATGGATGGAATGGTTCGTGAAGATCATTTTGTTATTACCGTAGCTTCTGAAATTATGGCAATTCTTTGCCTTGCCGATGATCTTCAGGATTTAAAACGCAGGCTGGGAAGAATCATCGTTGCATACAATTTTAACGGAGATCCTGTTACAGCAGATGATTTACAGGCGACAGGTGCAATGACTGCATTACTCAAAGATGCAATCAAACCGAACCTGATTCAGACATTGGAACACACTCCGGCCTTAGTACATGGAGGTCCATTTGCTAATATCGCACATGGATGTAACAGTGTGCGTGCAACAAAGATGGCTTTAAAAATGGCAGATATTGCAATCACAGAAGCTGGATTCGGTGCAGATCTCGGTGCTGAAAAATTCATGGATATCAAATGCAGAAAAGCAGGTTTAAAACCAGATGCTGTTGTTTTAGTTGCAACAGTACGAGCATTGAAGTATAATGGTGGAGTTGCCAAAGCTGATTTGGCAGAAGAGAATCTGGATGCACTGAAAAAAGGAATCGTGAATTTAGAGAAACATATTGAAAATATACAGAAATTCGGAGTACCTGTAATAGTTACACTGAATTCATTTATAACAGATACAGATGCTGAAAATGAATATATTCGTCAGTTCTGCGAAGAAAGAGGCTGTGAATTCGCACTTTCAGAAGTATGGGAAAAGGGCGGAGAAGGCGGAATTGCACTTGCAGAAAAGGTATTGAATACATTGGAAAATAAAGAAAGTCACTTCCATACGCTTTATGAAGACGAATTGTCTTTGAAAGAAAAAATCGAGAAAATTTCAAAAGAGATTTATGGTGCAGATGGTGTGGTTTATGAGCCGGCAGCACAAAAGCAGATTACAAAAATAGAAGCAATGGGATTTGGCAAATTTCCAATATGTATGGCGAAAAATCAATATTCATTCTCAGATGATGCAAAGAAGCTGGGAAGACCAGAAAACTTTGATATTCATATTCGTGAGGTTTATGTTGATGCAGGAGCAGGATTTGTTGTTGCACTGACAGGTTCGGTTATGACTATGCCTGGACTTCCAAAAGTGCCAGCTGCCAATAATATCGATGTGTCTGAAGATGGAAAAATTACAGGACTGTTTTAAGGAGAAACAAAAACAATGCAGTTAATCGATGGAAAAAAGATTTCAAAAGAAATTAAGGATGAATTAAAAGAAGAAGTAGCCGTATTAAAGGCGAATGGAAAAGAAGTGTGTCTTGCTGTTGTTCAAGTGGGAAACGATCCGGCATCTTCAGTTTATGTAAATAACAAAAAGAAAGCCTGTGCTTATATTGGTATCGAATCAGAAAGCTATGAACTGGCAGAAGAGACAACAGAAGAGGAGTTATTGCTTTTAATTGATCGTTTGAATAAAGAAGAACATGTAAATGGAATACTGGTTCAGTTGCCGCTTCCGGCCCATATTGACGAAGATAAGATCATACGTGCTATTTCTCCAGATAAGGATGTAGACGGATTTCATCCAGTCAGCGTAGGACGTCTGTGGATTGGAGAGAAAGGATTTTTATCTTGTACTCCGGCAGGTATTATTCAGTTATTAAAACGTTCCGGGATTACAATAGATGGAAAAGAATGTGTGATTGTCGGACGTAGCAATATCGTAGGAAAACCGATGGCTGCATTACTTTTAAGAGAAAATGGAACAGTTACAGTTACGCATTCACATACAAATAATTTAAAAGATATTACAAAGAGAGCTGATATTTTGATTGTTGCAATTGGCAGAAAGCAATTTATAACAGCAGACTATGTAAAAGAGGGTGCAGTTGTTATCGATGTGGGCATGCATCGTGATGAGAATAATAAGCTTTGCGGAGATGTTGCATTTGACGAAGTAGCAGAGCATACATCTGCAATTACCCCGGTTCCAGGCGGCGTAGGACCGATGACGATTGCAATGCTAATGAACAACTGTGTAGAAACAGTAAGAAAATAGGAGGAACCATTTATGAAATGTGCAAATTGTGGTGCAGATATTCCAGCGGGAATGCTTATATGTCCTGACTGTGGCACAGAAGTTCAGATGGTTCCGGACTATAATCCTTTAGATGATGTACTTACTCGTGAAGTAAAAGGTTCTGTAGAGGATGTGACACGCCCGTTGCCTAATAGCAGTGGTCAGGTACAGCAGCAAAGAAATCGTTCAAGACAACAACCACAGAATTCAACGCGTGTATTGAGTCAGGGAGAGTTAGACCGTATCCGTTCAAATCAGATGCGGACATCTCAAAAAAGCAATTATCGCGGGAGAGATACAGTTAGAGAAGAGAGGATCAGACCAACAGGACGTGATACAAGGGCACAACAGACGGATTATAGAACAGCGGATGAACGACGGCGTCAAAAAGCATTGCGGATGCAGCAGGCAAAAAAGAAACGTCGAAATACGATGATTGTTGTTATGGTTATTTTAGTTGCAGTTGGAATTAGTGGGATCCTTCTTTATCAGAATTCTTATTCGGGAACTTTAAACAAAGCAGAGAAAGCTTATCAGTCTAGTGAATATAGTAAAGCCATTCGGTATTACAATCTTGCAATTGCAAAAGATAATACGCGTGCGACAGCATATGTAGGACTATCAAAAGTATATATTGCCCAGGATGAATTGGATAAAGCAGAAAACATGTTCTTAAATGCGATTGATTCACAGCCGGAAAATGCAGATTTGTATGAGGCTCTTGCACAATTTTATATCAAGACGGATCAGGCAGATAAAATTTCAGGTACTTTGGACGGCAGTAGCAAAAATGTTTTAAAAGAGATGAGTGATTATGTTTCTGACATGCCGGAATTTAGTCTGGAAGAAGGAACATATACAGAAGTGCAACAGGTTTCCTTGTCTGGAAATGGGAAAATTTATTATACAACAGACGGGAATGAACCGACAACTGACAGTACGTTATATACTGAGCCGATTCTGATTGAAGATGGTACGGTTGTTATAAAAGCAATTTGTGTAAATAAAAAGGGAATCCCTAGTTTGGTTGCGACCAAAACATATCAGGTTGAGATTCCAATTGAAGATGCACCAGCTGTTACACCATCTACCGGGCAATATACTTCTGCAACGCAGATCAGTATTACAGTTCCGGAAGGATATACAGCATATTATACAATGGATAATACAACACCAACAACAGCATCAACGCAATACACCGGTCCAATTGACATGCCGGAGGGACAGACGATTTTTTCTGCGATTCTTGTCAACAAGAATGGAAAAACAACACAGGTCACAAAAAGAAATTATGTATTGAATTTACAATAATATAAAAAGAAATCTGTTGGATAAAAAAGAATCCTTCAGATTTCTTTTTTTGTTTATGAGATTAAAAACAGTAAAAATAGCATGCATTTGAAGTCTGATTTTTAGAACGGCAATTTTGAAAAAATCCAGTGTATTTATTACCAAAAATAAAGAAAAAATTTTGGTGATAATTCTTCATCTAATTTTCCAGATTGCCTTGTGTGAAAAGATTAACAGTGCTATAATATAAACATGTTAAAAAAATAACACATTGAAGGAGATGCAGTATAATGAGTCGATTTACATTACCAAGAGACATTTATCACGGAAAAGGATGTCTGGAAGAACTGAAAAATTTGAAAGGAACAAAAGCAATCCTCGTTGTAGGTGGTGGCTCTATGAGACGTCAGGGCTTTCTTGACAGAGCAGTGAACTACTTAAAAGAGGCAGGAATGGAAGTAGAATTATTCGAAGGCGTTGAGCCGGATCCATCTGTAGAGACTGTTATGAAAGGCGCTGAAGTAATGCGTGCATTCCAGCCAGACTGGATTGTTGCAATGGGTGGAGGATCACCAATCGATGCAGCAAAGGCAATGTGGGCATTTTATGAATATCCAGAAGTTACTTTTGAAGATTTGATTACTCCATTTAGTTTTCCAGAATTAAGACAGAAAGCAAAATTCTGTGCAATTCCATCTACATCTGGAACTGCAACAGAGGTAACAGCATTTTCAGTAATCACAAACTATCAGACAGGTGTAAAATATCCACTTGCTGACTTTAATATCACTCCAGATGTTGCAATCGTAGATCCAGATCTTGTTGCAGGACTTCCTGTAAAACAGGTTGCGTACACAGGTATGGATGCTTTAACACACGCTATTGAAGCGTATGTATCAACATTGAATTGCCCATTCACAGATCCTCTTGCACTGCAGGCAATCGAGATGGTTCTGGAATATCTTCCAGCATCATACAACTGCAATATGGTAGCAAGAGAGCAGATGCACTATGCACAGTGTCTTGCCGGTATGGCATTCTCAAATGCATTGCTTGGTATCGTACATTCTATGGCACACAAAACAGGAGCAGCATTCTCAACAGGTCATATTCCACATGGTTGTGCAAATGCTATTTATCTGCCATACGTTATCAAATACAATGCAAAAGATCCTGTAGCAGCTTCACGTTATGCTGAAATCGCACGTAGAATGGGACTGGAAGGTGTTTCAGAGCAGGCATTGATCAATAGCCTTTGCAACAAAATCGATGAATTCAATACAAAATTGAATATTCCAAAGACATTGAAAGAATTTGGAATCAACGAAGACGAATTCAAAGAAAAAGTTGCCAAGATTGCAGAGCTTGCAGTTGGTGATGCATGTACAGGCTCTAACCCACGTGCAATCGATCCTGCAAACATGGAAAAACTGTTAACATGCACATACTATGGTACAGAAGTAGATTTCTAATTTAATTTGCAAAAAAGGGGCGGGTGTCAGTAGAACATCGGCCCCATTTTTGTTGTATCGTTAAAATCTTCACTTGCCAAGCTGAACCATATAGCGTATTATAATTAAAGGGCGTTTTTTATTTCCGAACTAGGTATTGAGTTAGAAATGAAAGAGGAATAAGAGAAACCTAAATAAAAGGAGGAAGATCATGTATAAAATTTTAAAAGCAGAAAAACTGGCTGATAAGATTTTTTTGATGGATGTACATGCACCACGTGTTGCAAGTCACTGTCAGCCGGGACAGTTTGTTATCGTAAAGATGGATGACAAAGGAGAGAGAATTCCACTTACTATTTGCGATTATGATCGTGAAGCCGGAACAATCACAATTGTATTTCAGGAAGTTGGAGCATCTACGATAAAGATGGCTGATCTGAAAGAAGGAGACAGCTTCCGTGACTTTGTCGGACCACTTGGATGTCCATCAGAATTTGTTCATGAAGATCTCGAAGAATTAAAGAAGAAAAAAATCGTTTTTGTAGCTGGAGGTGTTGGTGCCGCACCTGTTTATCCACAGGTAAAATGGTTACATGCTCATGGAATTGAAGCAGATGTTATCCTTGGTGCAAAGACAAAAGATATGGTAATTCTTGAAAAGAAACTGGAAGCAGTTGCTGGTAATTTATATGTAACAACAGACGATGGCTCTTACGGACGTTCCGGAATGGTTACAGCTACCTTAGAAGACTTGGTTAGCAAAGAAGGAAAAACATATGATTCATGTGTCGCAATCGGACCAATGATTATGATGAAATTTGTTTGTCTGTTAACTAAAAAATTAGAGATTCCTACAATTGTCAGCATGAACCCGATCATGGTTGATGGTACAGGAATGTGTGGAGCTTGCCGTCTGCAGGTCGGTGATGAAATTAAATTCGCATGTGTAGATGGACCAGAGTTTGATGGACATCTTGTAGATTTCGATCAGGCAATGAAGAGAAGTCGGATGTATAAGACAGAAGAGGGTCGTGCGATTCTGAAACTGCAGGAAGGTGATACACATCACGGTGGCTGCGGAAATTGCGGAGGTGACAACTAATGGCAGATGTATTAAAGAAAGTTCCTGTAAGAGAACAGGATCCAAAAGTACGTGCAACTAATTTTGAAGAAGTATGTCTTGGATACAATAAAGAAGAGGCAATGGAAGAAGCTACTCGTTGCATTAACTGTAAAAATGCAAAATGTATTCAGGGATGTCCTGTATCTATCAATATTCCAGGATTTATTCATGAAGTAAAAGAAGGTAATATCGAAGAGGCTTATAAGATTATCGGACAGTCTTCAGCATTACCTGCTATTTGCGGACGTGTATGTCCACAGGAATCACAGTGTGAAGGAAAATGTATCCGTGGCATCAAAGGTGAGCCAATTTCTATCGGTAAACTGGAGAGATTTGTTGCAGATTATGCTTTGGAGCATGATATTAAACCAGTTGGAGCAGAAGAAAAGAACGGACATAAAGTAGCTGTTATCGGTTCAGGTCCTTCAGGACTTACATGTGCCGGCGACCTTGCAAAACTTGGTTACGATGTAACTGTATTTGAAGCACTTCATGAACTCGGTGGAGTATTGGTATATGGAATTCCAGAATTCCGTCTTCCAAAACAGAAAGTTGTAGCAAAAGAGATTGAAAAAGTAAAAGAGCTTGGAGTTAAATTTGAGACAAACGTTGTAATCGGAAAATCTACAACAATTGATATGTTGATTGAAGATGAAGGGTTTGAAGCTGTATTTATCGGTTCAGGTGCAGGTCTTCCTAAATTTATGGGTATTCCTGGTGAAAATGCAAATGGCGTATTCTCTGCTAATGAGTATTTGACAAGAAGTAACTTGATGAAAGCTTTTGACGATTCTTATGACACACCAATTTCAGCCGGACATAAAGTAGCTGTTGTAGGTGGTGGTAACGTTGCTATGGATGCTGCAAGAACAGCACTTCGTCTTGGTGCAGAAGTGCATGTTGTATATCGTCGTAGTGAAGAAGAACTTCCAGCACGAGTAGAAGAAGTGCATCATGCAAAAGAAGAGGGAATCATTTTTGATTTGCTGAGAAATCCAAAAGAAATCAAAGTAGATGAGAATGGTAACGTAACTGGAATGACAGTCGTTAAAATGGAACTTGGAGAGCCGGATGCATCAGGAAGAAGACGTCCTGTTGAAGTTGCAGGTTCTGAATATGACATTGATGTAGATACAGTGATCATGTCACTTGGTACATCACCAAACCCATTGATCTCTTCTACAACTGAAGGGCTGGAGATTAATAAATGGAAATGTATCGTAGCAGAAGAAGAAACTGGAAAAACATCTAAAGAGGGTGTATATGCCGGTGGAGATGCTGTTACTGGTGCAGCTACAGTTATCCTTGCAATGGGTGCCGGTAAAGCAGCTGCAAAGGGTATTGACGAATATCTTAGCAATAAATAATTTAGAGAGAGCAATTTTGCACTGAATAATTTTAGATGCAATGCATAAAATAATTATGAGGATATAGGTTTTTCCTATATCCTCGTTTTTTGGACATTAGGGGATTTATATGAAGATCACATTGATTACAGTTGGGAAAATAAAAGAAAAGTATTTGAAAGATGCAATTTCAGAATATAGTAAACGTTTGAGCCGTTATTGCAAATTAGAAATCATAGAAGTTGCTGATGAAAAAACTCCTGATAACGCAAGTCAGATTGTTGAAGACGGAATTCGTGATAAAGAAGGAGAACGTATCTTAAAATATGTGAAAGAAGATGCATTTGTTGTTACTTTAGAAATCAAGGGAAAACTCTTGACCTCTGAAGAACTGGCTGATAAAATTGAAACTCTGGGTATTCAAGGGACCAGTCATATCATATTTATTATTGGTGGTTCAATAGGCCTTGGAAATGAGGTGTTAAAACGCTCAAACTATGCGTTGAGTTTTTCTAAAATGACATTTCCACACCAACTGATGCGTGTAATTTTACTGGAACAGATATATCGGAGTTATAGAATAATAAATCACGAACCATACCACAAGTAAGTCATTTAATAGATAAAAAATATAAGCAAAAGAAGAGGATTTTAAAACATGCAAGAAGCAACACAAGATATACAGGAAGAAGGCATGGCATTCTTAGAAACTGTCACAGAAAAATTGAAACAGAAATTGGCACAGCTTTATGAAACTCTTTTGGACGGACAAAAAGAGATAGATCAGATGCAAGAATATTTCTGGGATAATTATACAGAGATGGATGAATATGGTTATGAGTATTATGATAACCAACAGGCGTTACTGCAACAGGTAAATGCAAATCAGAATACATTGTCAATGAAACATCGACTTGAGTCTTTGTTAGATTCACCTTTTTTCGGACGTGTTGATTTTCTGTATGATGGAGATGAAGAACCCGAATCATTTTATATTGGCATTGCAAATTTTGCAGAAGACACTGGAAGGCAGCCTCTTATTTATGACTGGAGAGCACCGGTAAGCAGTTTATTTTATGATTATGATAAAGGCAATGCTTCTTATGAAGCACCGGCTGGAATAATTACAGGTGAAATTACAGCAAAAGGACAATATAAAATAAAAAAAGGTAAAATTATATATGCTTTTGAAAGTGATATGTTGATAGATGATGAAATTTTAAAACAAGAATTAGGAAGCAATGGCGATGTTCAATTAAAAAGCATTATTAGAACAATACAAAAAGAGCAAAATGAGATTATCAGGAACACCAAGGATCAAATATTGATCATTCAGGGGGCAGCGGGAAGTGGAAAAACATCTATTGCTTTACACAGAATTGCTTATCTGCTATATCATGACCGTAAAAATTTAAAATCATCAAACATTTTAATTTTATCTCCCAATAGTGTGTTTTCTGATTATATTTCACATATTCTTCCAGAACTTGGTGAAGAGAATATTCAGGAAATGAGTTTTGATATTTTTGCTTATAAAGAATTAAAAGAATTTGTCTATGATTGCGAAGATCGCTATCATCAATTGGAACGGCAGTTACATGATTGTCCATCAAGTGAGATTCATCGTTACAGATACAAACAGTCTTTTGATTTTATTGGACAGATGGAAGGTTTTCTTGCTGTATTAGAAGATCGTTTGATTGATTTTCATGATATTGAATGGCGTGGATACCATAAGTCAGAAGAAGATTTAATCCAATTATTTTATTTCAAATTTCAAGACACTCCGATTTTGGTAAGAATGGATGCAATTAAAGAATATTTTATTGATGAGATTGAAACCAGTATGGGACGTGATCTTAAGGAAGATGAACACATTTATTTTGATGAACTTTTTGATAAAATGTATCAGACAAAAGATTTGTATATTATTTATAATTGGTTTTTAGAAGATATAGATTCTCCAGTGTTACCAAAAGTGTCGTATGAACGTCGCATACTGAAATATGAAGATGTATATCCGATGCTCTATTTAAAATATCGACTCTATGGAAAGAAACAGCATAACCGTATTAAACATGTGGTGATTGATGAAATGCAGGATTATTCTTATTTACAGTATACAATTTTACAAACAATGTTTGATTGCAAGATGACGATACTTGGAGATAAGGCACAATCTATGGATGAACAAACACAAGATGTTCTTGCTTTCCTGCCGAAAATATTTGGAAAACAAGTTCGGAAAATTGTTATGAATAAGAGTTATCGAAATACAGTTGAAATTGCAAAGTATGCAGCAGGACTGACAGGTATTTGTGATTTGGAATTGTTTGACCGTCATGGAAAAGAAGTAGTAGAAAAAACTTTTTCATCAGTAGAATCAGTAATTTCTGAAATTTTGAAAAATATTAATTTGGATAAATATGAAACAGCAGCGGTTTTAGTCAGAACAGAGAAGGAAGCTTTTGAATTATATAGTTTATTAAAAAGAAAAGATGAAAATGTCTCTTATATGGATCGAGATACATCTGTTTTTCAGAAAGGGCTGACGATTACCACATACTACCTTGCAAAAGGATTAGAGTTTGATCAAGTTTTCACTGTTCGTTCGGATATTGAAACAAATATGTCAAAACAGGCAGATTATATTTGTGCGACAAGAGCGTTACATGAGTTATATATGTATACCTTGGAAAATAATAAATAAAAAATCTTTGTTCATTCATAGAAAAGAAAGTTCTCTCATAGATTTTTTATAAAAAAGAATACGTGATCGTGTATATGAGAGCAAAGCAGAAGCAAGATCAGTTAAAGAATAAGATTACTTCTGTTACAGGAATGCCCGATGAGGTTATTTTAGGAGCATCGGTTATAAATATACTTGGATATCATAAGTTATATATAGAAAACTATCGTGGAATCCTTGAATATACTTCTTGCCTGATACGTATTCAGACAAAACAGGCACAAATACGTGTTGTTGGAAAGAAATTAAAAATAGAATATTATACAAATTTAGAAATGAAAATCACAGGAGATATTTGTTCGATAGAATTTTGTAAATAAGGAGTTTTCTATTGATACATTCAATCATCCAATATCTTCACGGGTATTTGATTTTATGCGTGGAAGGAGATTCGGCAGAGCGCTTTTTGAATTTATGTTCATATCATAAAATATATATATGGAATGTAACCATTCATGACAATGTTTATGAATTACAAATAAGAATCAAAGATTTTCGAAAAATCCGCCCGATTGCCCGGAAAACGCATACACATGTAAAAATAAAAAATCGTTTTGGCTTTCCGTTCTTTATATATTCTCATAAAGTAAGGGCTTTCTTTCTTGTTGGAATTATTTTTTGTATCTGTTTGTTAAAAGAATGCTCCGCCAGAATATGGGATGTGCATTTTAGCGGAAATCAAGAACTGACTGCAGAATCACTAATGGATTTTTTGCAGACAATTTCTATATATCCTGGAATGCGTAAAGAAAAAATAGATTGTTTTCAGGTAAATAAAGTACTTCGTGAACAATATCCTGAGATTGTATGGGTGTCTACTTCGCTAGATGGAAGTATTCTTCAAATTAAAATCAAAGAAAATGAAATGCGAAGAAATAACGTACCTTCATTGGAAGACGCAGAAGGGATAGATTTGATTGCAACTTGTGATGGAGTTATAACACAAATTATAACAAGAAAAGGAATCCCCCTTGTACATGTCGGAGATCAAGTAAAAAAAGGAGATATCCTGGTATCTGGAAGATTGGAAATCAAGAATGATTCCCAGGAAATTATCCGTTATCAATATGAACATTCTGATGCGGATGTTTTTGCAGATACAATAAAAGTATATACGGATAAAATTTCAAGGAAGTATAAGCAAAAACAGTATAATAAAAAAGAACAACGATTTACTATCTTTTTTAGGATAAAATCCTGGTCTATTGAAATTGGAAGCCTGAGAAATTCCTTTTCGAATGTTGAAAAGGAATCAGTGGAATATCAGATTCAATTTGGTGAAAATTTTAAATTGCCGATTTATTATGGATATGCGAAGGCTAAGGGGTATCATTTTATACCCAAAAATTATTCAAAAGAAGAATTAAAAACAAAATTGAATTTGAATTTTGAACAATTTCTCCAAAAATTGGAAGAAAAGGGTATTCAAATAACAGGGAAAAGTGTTAATATACATTTATATGACGTTTTTGCATCGGCAGATGGAACATTATATTTAAATCAGACAATTACACAACCTGTCGAGACAGAAATGATGGAAATTGAAAGGAACGAACCGGAATGAGCTTATCGGAATTAAATATTGATATCCCGGCTGAACACGAAAAAAACGTGTTCGGCCAGTTTGATGTATTTGCGAAAAAAATAGAACGTACATTTCATGTAACATTGATCTCACGAGATGGCATAATTAAAATTCTTGGTGAACAGTCACTGGCGCAGAAAGCATATCGTGTACTTAGCCAGCTTACAGAATTATCCCGCAGAGGAAATACGATCACAGAACAAAATGTAAATTATGCAATTTCACTTGTGTTTGAGGGCCAGGAAGAAGAAATTGTAGAAATAGATAAAGATTTAATTTGTCATACATTACAAGGAAAACCAATCAAACCAAAGACACTTGGTCAGAAAAAATATGTAGATGCGATACGGAATGGAATGATCACTTTCGGATTAGGACCGGCAGGAACGGGAAAAACGTATTTAGCAATGGCAATGGCAATCACTGCATTTAAAAATAATGAGGTGAGTCGAATTATTTTAACAAGACCTGCTATTGAAGCAGGAGAAAAGCTTGGATTCCTTCCAGGTGATCTGCAGAGCAAGATCGATCCATATCTCCGACCGTTATATGATGCATTATATCAGATTATGGGAGCGGAGAGCTTTATTAAAAATCAGGAAAAGGGATTGATTGAAGTGGCCCCTCTCGCATATATGAGAGGACGTACTTTGGATAATGCGTTTATCATTCTGGATGAAGCACAAAATACAACACCTGCCCAGATGAAGATGTTTCTTACGCGAATCGGGTTTGGTTCCAAGGTTGTTATTACCGGAGATTCTTCGCAGAAGGATTTACCGGCAGGAAGTGTGTCTGGATTAGATGTTGCGGTAAAGGTAGTCAAAGATATTGAAGATATCAGCATTTGTACTTTGACAAGTAAGGATGTTGTGCGCCATCCACTTGTACAACGTATTGTAAAAGCGTATGAAGCATACGAAAACAAAAGTACTCGTTTAGGGAAAACAAATGCAAAAAGGAGAAAATCATGAGTTTATATATAGAAGATGAGAGCAATATTACACTTCCGATTGAGGTGGAATCAATTGCAAATCTTGTGGTAGAAGCAGCATTGGATTATATCCAGTGTCCGTTTGAAGCAGAAGTAAATCTGTTGCTGACAGATGATGAAGCAATTCATGAAATGAATCAGGAATTTAGACAGGTAGACCGCTCTACAGATGTATTGTCTTTTCCAATGTTAGAATATGCAAATCCGGGTGATTTTTCGGAAATTGAAGAACAAGAAGATGCATTCAACCCAGAGACCGGAGAATTGATGCTTGGAGATATTGTGATTTCAAAAGAACATGTTCTTGCACAGGCAGAAGCTTATGCACATTCTCCAAAGCGGGAGTTTGCTTTTCTTATTGCACATAGTATGCTTCATCTATTTGGGTTCGATCACATGGAAGAGGAAGAACGTATGATAATGGAAGCAAAGCAGCGGGAAATTATGGAAAAAGTACAAATATTACGCTAACTGACGGAGGGGATGATGACGGATTTACAAAGTAATAAAAAAACAAAGAAAAAAGATGATTTTTTGATGCAGGGAGCAATATTGGCAGTTGCAATGTTCCTTACAAAAATCATCGGAGTTGTATATAGAATTCCATTGACAAATATCCTGGGAGACGAAGGAAACGGATTCTACGGTTATGCATTTGAGGTTTATGCGATGGCATTGATGCTTTCAACATTTAGTCTTCCTGTTGCAGTTTCAAAGTTAGTTTCAGCAAGACTTGCAATGCATCAGAAACGAAATGCGTTTCGAGTGTTTCTTGGAGCGTTGGCATTTTCAATTGTCGTAGGACTGGTTATCTCACTTTTAATCTTTTTTGGAGCAGGGGCAATTTCTACGCATATGATGGAATCTCCGCTCAGTGTATATGCACTTCGAGTATTGGCTGTAGGTCTTTTTATTGTTGCTGTTCTTGGTGTTCTTCGAGGCTATTTTCAGGGACTTGGCACTATGGTTCCAACTGCAATTTCGCAGATCATTGAGCAGATTATCAATGCAATCGTAAGTATTGCAGGGGCAAAAGTACTGTTTGATGTTGGGGCAGCAGCAGGTAAAAAATCAGGGGAAGAATTACTTGGTCCGGCATATGGAGCTGCCGGTGGAACTCTTGGAACAGTAGTGGGTGCATTTGCGGCGTTATTATTCTTGCTTTTTGCAATTTTCTTATATCGAAATAATATTCGTAGACAGTTAAAAAGTGATACTACTCGTAGAAAAGAAAGTTATAAGCGTATAATTAAAATCCTGTTAATTACAATTGCACCGATTATTTTCAGTACCGCAATTTATAATATCAATCAGATTTTAGATCTGACAATATTCAATAAGGTTATGGCAGCACAAGGCTTTACGGAGAAAGAGTATATGGCTTTACAGGGAATTTATACTGGAAAGTATAATACATTGATTAATGTGCCGCTTGCAATGGCAAATGGATTGGCGGCTTCAATTATTCCGAGTATGACAACAGCCGTTGCAGTGCATGACAAAAATCAGATTCATGAAAAAATCAGTCAATCGATTCGATTTACAATGATTATTGCAATCCCATGTTTTATTGGATTTATTGTACTTGGGTCTCCACTTATGGTCCTTTTGTATAATGATACAAGCAAAACACCGGCAACATTGCTCGCTGTTGGCTCGATTACGGTTGTTTTGTATTGCTGGTCAACTGTTTCAAACTCAATTTTACAAGGTCTTGATAAGTTATCTAAACCTGCTAAAAATGCAGGGATTTCATTGGTTATACATTTGATCGCATTATTTATTATGTTAGTTGTATTAAAATGGAATATCTATGCGTTAGTAGGAAGTAATATTGTTTTTGCAATTTGTATGTGCCTGCTTAATGCACGTGCAATTCATAAAGCATGTGATTATCGGCAGGAAATTGATAATACATTTGTCAAACCATTGATTGCAGCATTAATTATGGGTGCAGTTACGTATCTTGTACATTTCATTTTTGATCTTTTAATTGGAGGGCGTTTTACTGCAACATTTATTGCAATTTTATTTGCAGTGATTGTTTATGCACTTGCATTATTAAAACTCGGGACATTGTCAAATGATGACATCCGGGCATTGCCACAGGGAGATAAGATTTTACATATTTGTAAAAAATTCCATCTGCTTCCAAAATATAGAATGTTATAAATTTAACTGAATAAGAAATAAAAAGAAGCCAATACTATATAAAAAAGGAGAGATCCTATGAGAAAATATTTTATTGGCTTTTTTTCTATTATTTTAATAGTATTTAGTGTAATTACAGTAGGATATCAATTGACTTATAAGTATACGAATACAAAAGCTCAACAGAGTAAGGAACAGATGCTGACAGAACGTATTGAAAAATCAGGAAGCATCAGCACAAAAGGGGATGCAGTAAAAAATAACGGATATTATATTTCGTCCCTGCAAGGATATATTGTCGTATATTGTGATGACCATAAAACGGTATATGAAGTAACCGATATTCCGATAAATTCACTTCCTAAAGATATACAGGAAAAAGTAATGAATTCAATGTATATTGAAAGCGCAGAGGAGTTATATCAATTTTTAGAAAACTATTCAAGTTGAGAGTAGAGAATTTTGGCAGACGGGTAGACGAAATAAAAAAAATAGTGTAGTATAGTTATGTTTACGAGAAATTTACATGGAAAAGTAAAGTGAGGAATTACAATGGATGAGCGAAAGATAGCAAGAATTAATGAATTATATAGAAAATCAAAAGCAGAAGGACTGACAGAATCCGAGAAAAAAGAACAGAAACTTTTACGACAGGAGTATCTGGAAAGTATTCGCGGTAACCTGCGCAGCCAGTTAAATAATATCGATATCAAGGAAAAAGATGGAAGTATCATAAACCTTGGTGAAAAATACGGAAGAAAAATTGGAAATTAGGAAGGGTGTTTGAATTATGTTAAATGGACTTCCGGGGGATCCGGTTATGTTGTTAAGTGTCGTAAATACAAAATTACGAGATCAATATCACGACCTAAATGTATTGTGTGATGATATGAATGTTGCAAAAGAAGAGATAGAATCAAAATTAAATGCGATTGATTATTTCTATGATAGTAACCGTAATCAATTTGTTTAATGATAGGACAAAGGCAGGTTTGCGAAAAGTTATTTCGTAAGCCTGCCGTTTTATATATTAGAAAAGCAGTTGAAAAAAAACATTTTGTAACGTATAATATAATATCGTCTTAATATTGAAAGGAACATTGGAAAACGATGGAATATAATAACAATAAAGAAATAGAAAAAATATTAGAAGAGATTGATATAAGTGAAGAAGCACCAATTGAAGAGCCTATGCGCCAGTATTATTTTATCAAAAAAGGGAGAGCGTATGTTGCCGAGTTGAGCGAAAAATTAGATCGCCCTCTTTATGTCTGTGTAAACACTTTTGGTTGTCAGATGAACGCGAAAGACTCTGAAAAATTGCTTGGTATTCTTGAACAGATGGGTTATAAAGAAGAAACAGATGAAAATAAGGCAGATTTTGTTATTTATAATACCTGTACTGTTCGTGAAAATGCGAATCTGCGTGTTTATGGACGTCTTGGACAGCTTAACCGCATTAAAAAGAAGAACCCACATATGATGATTGGATTATGCGGATGCATGATGCAGGAACCGGAAGTTGTAGAAAAGTTAAAGAAGAGTTACAGATTTGTTGATCTGATTTTTGGAACTCATAATATTTATAAATTTGCAGAACTGATCGTAACATGCTTTGAATCAGAACGTATGGTGATCGATATCTGGAAGGATACGGATAAAATTGTTGAAGATTTGCCGACAGATCGTAAGTATTCATTCAAATCTGGTGTAAATATTATGTTTGGCTGTAATAATTTCTGCAGCTATTGTATTGTACCTTATGTGCGTGGACGAGAAAGAAGCCGTAATCCGAAAGATATTATTCGAGAGATAGAGAAGCTGGTTGCTGATGGAGTAGTAGAAGTCATGCTTCTTGGACAAAATGTAAATTCATACGGGAAAAATCTGGATGAGCCAATGACATTTGCTCAACTTTTACAGGAGATTGAAAAAATAGAAGGGCTTGAACGTATCCGTTTTATGACCTCCCATCCAAAGGATTTATCAGATGAACTGATTGAAGTAATGGCACATTCAAAAAAAATCTGTAAACACCTTCATTTACCGGTTCAATCAGGAAGTACAGATGTCTTAAAGAAGATGAATAGAAGGTATACAAAAGAACAGTATTTATTACTGGTAGAGAAAATCAAAAAGGCAATTCCGGATATTTCACTTACAACAGATATTATTGTTGGATTTCCGGGAGAGACAGAAGAAGATTTTCAGGAAACGTTAGATGTAGTACGTAAGGTGCGCTATGACAGTGCCTTTACATTCCAATATTCAAAGCGTACAGGAACTCCTGCTGCCGTACTTGAAGACCAGATTTCACCGGAGGTCATGAAAGATCGTTTTGATCGTCTGTTAAAAGAAGTCCAGACAATCTCAGCAGAAGTGTGCAGTGTACATAAAGGAACGATACAGCGTGTTCTTGTTGAAACCAAAAATGATCATGACGAGCATCTGGTGACAGGTCGTATGAGCAACAATCTGCTTGTTCATTTTCCGGGAGATGCTTCATTGATTGGAAAATTAGTTGATGTTGAACTCAAAGAATGTCATGGATTTTATTATATGGGAGAAATCGTTTCTTAAGAAAAAATTTTTCGGGCAATATTTTTACCAAAAACGTCCAAACTATGTAGCAAAACTATATAGGAGGACGTTTTTGCATGAAAAGATTAAAAGAATATACTGGATTGTGGGCTTTAGGCGGAATGTTATATTATGGAATAGAAGTAATTTTTCGAGGTTTTTCACATTGGTCTATGTTTGTGCTGGGAGGAATCTGCATGATGTTTTGTGGGCAGCAGGGAGTGTGGACAAAGTGGGAGGACCCATTGTGGATGCAGGTAGTAAGATGTTCAATCTTTGTTACAGCAGGAGAATTTATTACAGGAATTATTGTAAATAAATGGTTGAAGCTGAATGTATGGGATTATTCGGATCAGCCGTTTCATCTTCTTGGACAAATTTGTTTTGCATTCATTATTTTATTTTCCGGGTTATGCGTGATAGCGATTTATTTATCAGCGTATTTTTTACACTTTATTTGTGGTGAAAAAAAACCACATATCCATGTTTTATAAAAAGTCGAAAAATGCTATAATAAATTGGATTTCTTTTGAGATACATTAATTTGAATTGAAAGGATGGCGTAATAAGTGGCTGAAATGACACCGATGATGCAGCAATATATGGAGACAAAGTCTCAATATCCGGACTGCATTTTATTTTATAGATTAGGTGATTTCTATGAGATGTTTTTTGATGATGCATTGACTGCATCCAAAGAATTAGAAATCACATTGACAGGAAAGAATTGTGGGATGGAAGAACGTGCACCAATGTGTGGGGTTCCTTATCACGCAGTAGATGGACATTTGACAAAATTAGTATCTAAAGGATATAAAGTAGCAATCTGTGAGCAGGTTGAGGATCCAAAACAGGCAAAAGGTATTGTGAAGCGTGAAGTAGTGCGAATTGTAACACCTGGAACTATTTTGGATGCAGCCGCAATTGACGAGAGCAAGAATAATTATATTATGTGTATTGTATACATTGCGGATCGCTATGGATTGTCAGTTGCAGATGTAACTACCGGAGATTATTTTGTGACAGAACTGCCGGACGGACAAAAATTAAAAGATGAAATTTTTAAATTTATGCCGTCAGAAATTATTTGCAATGAATCATTCTATATGAGTGGAATGGATCTTGAAGATATGAAAAATCGACTTGGAATTACAATTTATTCATTGGAATCATGGTATTTTGATGATGAAATTTGTAAATCTAAATTAATGGAACATTTCAAGGTATCTTCGCTGCAAGGACTTGGACTTGCGGATTATGATTGTGGAGTGATCAGTGCGGGGGCACTGCTTCAATATTTATTGGAAACACAAAAAAATGATCTGTCCCATATGACACATATCACACCGTATACGACCGGAAAATATATGATGCTGGATAGTTCTACAAGACGGAATCTAGAGTTATGTGAAACTTTACGTGAGAAACAAAAAAGAGGCTCTTTATTATGGGTATTGGATAAAACCAAAACAGCTATGGGGGCTAGAACATTACGAAAATATATTGAACAACCGTTGATTGAGCGTACCGAAATAGAACGTCGTCTGGATGCTGTTACAGAATTAAAAGAAGAGGCTATTTCCAGAGAAGAGATCAGAGAGTATTTATCTCCTGTATATGACTTAGAAAGATTGATTACAAGAATTACGTATGGCTCAGCCAATCCACGAGATCTCACTGCTTTTTCAACATCATTGGAAATGCTGCCGGCTATCCATTATATATTAGAAGATATGAAATCCGACTTATTATGTGAGATTTGTAAAGAAATGGATACGCTGGAGGATTTATGCTCCCTTGTAAAATCAGCAATTGCACAAGAACCACCAATTGCTATGAAAGAAGGAAATATTATACGTGATGGCTACAGCGAGGAAGTAGATACGCTTCGTCGTGCAAAATCGGATGGAAAAACATGGCTTGCGAAACTGGAAGAGCAGGAACGTGAAAAGACAGGAATTAAAAACCTAAAGATTAAATATAACAAAGTGTTTGGATATTATTTGGAAGTAACAAATTCTTATAAAGAGCTTGTGCCGGAATATTATACCCGTAAACAGACACTGGCAAATTCGGAAAGATATATTACACCTGAATTAAAAGAACTGGAAGACACTATTTTAGGTGCAGAAGATAAACTTTATGCACTGGAATATGAATTATATTGTACTGTTCGAGATACGATTGCAGGAGAAGTTATCCGAATTCAGAAAACAGCGAAAGCCGTTGCAGCATTGGATGTGTTTACATCACTTGCACTTGTTGCAGAACGCAATAACTATATCCGCCCTACAATCAATGTTCAGGGAAAAATTGATATTAAAGATGGGCGACATCCAGTTGTAGAGCAGATGATTCCAAATGGCTCATTTATTTGCAATGATACCGTGCTGGATGATAAAAAGCAGAGGATTTCTATTATTACAGGTCCGAATATGGCTGGTAAATCTACATATATGAGACAAGTTGCCCTTATTGTGCTGATGGCACAGCTTGGCTCTTATGTGCCTGCTTCTAAAGCAAACATTGGACTTGTGGATCGTATTTTTACCAGAGTCGGAGCCTCAGATGATCTTGCATCAGGACAAAGTACATTTATGGTAGAGATGACGGAAGTAGCTAATATTTTACGAAATGCTACAAGTAAGAGTCTGCTTGTATTGGATGAAATCGGTCGAGGAACAAGTACATTTGACGGCCTTTCCATTGCATGGGCAGTTGTAGAATATATCAGTGATGCAAAATTACTTGGCGCGAAAACATTATTTGCAACACATTATCATGAGCTAACAGAGTTAGAAGGAAAAATCAACAATGTAAACAATTATTGTATCGCGGTGAAAGAAAAGGGTGATGATATCGTATTTTTGCGAAAGATTGTAAAAGGCGGAGCAGACAAGAGTTATGGTATTCAGGTAGCAAAACTGGCAGGAGTTCCGGATATTGTAATCAATCGAGCAAAAGAAATCGTAGAGGAACTGGCGGATGAAGATATTACTTCACGTGTCAGTGAAATTGCTTCCAGAGAGGCTGAAGCAAAGAAAAAAACAAAGTCTAAAAAATATGATGAAGTAGATATTGCACAGTTTTCTTTATTCGACACAGTAAAAGACGATGATGTTCTTGAAGAACTGAAAGCTATTGATGTAGGTAATCTGACTCCAATCGATGCCTTAAATACCATTTACAGACTTCAGAACAAATTAAAAAATCGCTGGTAAAAGGAGTATATAATGCAGCATATTCAAGTATTAGATCAGGTTACAATTGATAAAATTGCCGCTGGGGAAGTGATTGAACGACCGGCTTCTATTGTGAAAGAACTTGTAGAAAATGCGATTGATGCCGGAGCAACACATGTTACAATTGAGATCGAAGAAGGTGGAATCTCATTGATCCGTATTACCGATGACGGAAGTGGTATTATGAAAGAAGATATCCGCAATGCATTTTTGCGTCATTCTACAAGTAAGATCCGTAATGTGGAGGATTTGCTTCACATTACATCTCTTGGATTTAGAGGAGAGGCATTATCAAGCATTGCGGCAGTTACAAAGGTGGAAGTAATCACAAAAACAAAAGAGGCTATACTTGGAACAAGATATGTAATTGAAGGCGGACAAGAACTTTCATTAGATGAAGCCGGATCTTCTGACGGAACAACTTTTATAATAAGACAGTTATTCTATAATGTCCCTGCAAGACGCAAATTTTTAAAAACTGCAATGACAGAAGCGGGACATGTACAAGATTTGTTAATACGATTGGCATTATCTCATCCGGAAGTTGCATTTCGATTTTTAAATAATAATCAAGAGAAGCTTAGAACTTCCGGAAGTGGCAAATTAAAGGATGTGATCTATAATATTTATGGACGTGATGTTGCATCTAATTTACTGGAATTGGATTATCGACAAGGAGGCATTCATATTACCGGGTATCTTGGGAAACCTTTGATCACAAGAGGAAATCGTAATTTTGAGACATTTTTTGTGAACGGACGTTATGTAAAAAGTACGATGATCTCAAGAGCTGTTGAAGATGCGTATAAAGATTTCATGATGCAACATAAATTTCCATTTGTAGTATTGCATTTCCAGGTGGATACAGAAACAGTAGATGTAAATGTGCATCCGACAAAGATGGAACTTCGTTTTCAAAATCAACAAGAAGTATATAAAACCGTATTTGAAGCAATACATCGACAATTATTAGAACCGGAATTGATTCCACAGGTGGAAGTTCCAGAACCATTGACATCGCCTGTTCAGGAAAAAAAGAAGACTCCGTCACCGGATCTTAAACTTGTAAGACGAGCAATCCCATCCAATTCAAAGGAAGCTGCAGTTTCGATTGCGACAACACCGAGAGATTCTGCGGCACAGACAGTGCCAGAGCCGGTGAAAGAGGAACCTCATAACGAGGATTACTTTATCCGTAAAATGAGAGAGCGTGTTATGTCTTATCATAATCGGAATTCTTCAGCAGAGGTGAAAGATCAGAAAAAGATTTTCAGACCGGAAGAACAGAAAAAACGGATACAGACTTCGGTTCGTGAAGCTACAACATATAAGGTAAATGAGACACCGGTAGTCCAGAAACCAGAGCAGCTGAATTTATTTGAAGAAAAGTTATTAAAACGGGAGGTCCGGGCAGAGTATCGTCTGATTGGACAAGTATTTGATACCTACTGGCTTGTTCAATTTCAGGATAATCTTTATATTATAGACCAGCATGCCGCTCATGAACGTGTTTTATATGAACGGACTTTAAAAGAAATGAAAAACCGGGAGTTTACCTCACAGTATTTAAGTCCTCCGATCATACTGACACTTTCTATGCAGGAAGCAGAGCTGCTTAAGACACATAAGGAACGTTTTGAGCGCATAGGTTTTGAAATCGAGCCATTCGGGGGCGAGGAATATGCGATACGTGCGGTTCCTGCAAATTTATTTAGCATTGCAAAAAAAGAGCTTTTTATGGAAATGCTGGACAATCTGGCAGATGGTCTTAGCACCAATATGACACCGGATATCATTGATGAAAAAGTAGCATCTATGTCATGTAAAGCGGCTGTAAAAGGAAATAACCGATTATCAGCACAAGAAGTTGACGCATTAATCGGTGAACTATTAGAATTGGAGAATCCGTATCATTGTCCACATGGTCGTCCGACGATTATTGCAATGTCAAAAAAAGAATTGGAGAAAAAATTCAAGAGGATTGTATAATATGAAAAAACCTTTAGTTATTTTAACAGGACCAACAGCTGTTGGAAAAACAAAAGCATCTATCGGTCTTGCCAAAGCAATTGGCGGGGAAATTATTTCTGCTGATTCCATGCAGGTCTATAAGCAAATGGATATTGGTTCAGCAAAAATAAAGCCTTCGGAAATGGATGGAATTCCACATTATCTTGTAGATATCTTGGAGCCGGATGAAGAATTTCACGTTGTTCTTTTTCAACAGATGGCAAAACAGGCAATACAGAAAATCTATGAGAAAGGGAAAATACCAATCCTCGTAGGAGGAACTGGATTTTATATTCAGGCGGTTTTGTATGATATTGATTTCTCAGAAAATGAAAAAGATACGTCTTATCGAGAAGAACTGGAAAAACTGGCACAAACAAAAGGTGCAGAATATCTCCATGACCGTTTACGGGAAGTAGATGAAAAATCGGCACAGGACATTCACGCCAATAACGTAAAACGTGTCATTCGTGCACTAGAATATTTTCATCAAACCGGAGAAAAAATATCAGAGCATAATGAAGAACAACGAAAAAAAGTATCTCCATATAATTTCTCTTATTTTGTATTGAACGATGAGAGAGCACATTTATATGAGAAAATTAATCTTCGTGTGGATCAGATGATAAATGAAGGTCTGGTAAGAGAAGTACAGTCTTTAAAAGAAAAAGGTTATACAAGAGATATGGTTTCCATGCAAGGTCTTGGATATAAAGAAATGTTAGATTACTTAGATAATAAGTGCTCGTTGGAAGAGGCTGTTGAAATTATCAAGCGGGATACAAGACATTTTGCAAAGCGACAAATCACATGGTTTAAAAGAGAATCCGATGTTACGTGGATTGATAAAAAAGAATATGATTATAACGAAGAAAGAATTCTAAAAGCAATGCTTCAGGAATTGAAAGAAAGAGGAATTATAAATGAATACAATAATGGATGAAATGTATCAAAATTTAGGAATATCAAAAGTGGTGCTTGATGCCGGAAATAGAATCGAGCAAGAGTTGAAATCACGATTTGCAAATTTTGACAAGGTAGCAGAATATAATCAATTAAAGGTTCTTCATGCGATGCAAAAAAATCGTGTCAATGAAGGCTGCTTTCACTATGCAAGCGGATATGGATACAACGACCAGGGACGTGATACTTTAGAGCAGGTTTATGCTGACACGTTCCATACAGAAGCAGCATTGGTTCGTCCACAAATTACTTGTGGAACACATGCGCTTGCACTTGCACTATCCGCAAATTTACGTCCGGGAGACGAACTCCTCTCTCCGGTTGGAAAACCTTATGATACTTTGGAAGAGGTAATTGGAATTCGTCCATCAAAAGGTTCTCTTGCTGAATACGGAATTACATATCGTCAGGTTGAACTTTTGGAAGATGGTTATTTTGATTATCCTGCCATTGAGAAAGCAATCAACGAGAAAACAAAACTGATCACGATTCAACGTTCAAAAGGTTATCAGACACGTCCTAGTTATTCAGTAGAAAAAATCGGTGAATTGATTGCATTTGTAAAAAAGATAAAACCAGACGTAATTTGTATGGTTGATAACTGTTATGGGGAATTTGTCGAGACGATTGAACCAAGTGATGTTGGAGCAGATATGATAGTTGGTTCTTTGATCAAAAATCCGGGTGGTGGACTTGCGCCAATCGGTGGATATGTGGCAGGACGCAGTGATCTGATCGAAAACTGTGCGTATCGTCTTACTTCACCAGGACTTGGAAAAGAAGTTGGAGCATCGCTTGGTGTAATGCAGTCATTTTATCAAGGATTTTTCCTGGCACCAACCGTTGTAAGCAGTGCCATCAAAGGGGCTGTATTTGCTGCGAATATATATGAACGTCTTGGTTTTGGAGTGATTCCGAATGGTCAGGAATCCAGACATGATATTATTCAGGCTGTTGAATTAGGAACAGCTGATGGCGTGATCGCATTTTGCAAGGGAATCCAGGCCGCTGCACCAGTGGACAGTTTTGTAACACCGGTGCCATGGGCGATGCCTGGATATGACAGCGATGTGATTATGGCAGCAGGAGCATTTGTGCAAGGGTCTTCAATCGAATTAAGTGCGGATGGTCCTATTAAACCACCATATGCTGTATATTTTCAGGGCGGTCTTACATGGCCACATGCAAAGCTGGGAATTTTACAATCTTTGCAGCAACTTGTATCGACAGGTATTGTAACAGAAGAACAATTAAAAAATTTGTAGTCAGAGGATAGATTAATGAGACATGTCGCAGTAATCGGAGGTGGTGCAGCCGGAATGATGGCTGCAATCACTGCCGCACGTGAGGGAGTAAAGGTAACCATTCTGGAACATAAAGACCGAATTGGGAAAAAGATTTTATCAACCGGAAATGGGCGTTGTAATTTTACAAATACTTTTCAGACACCTGCATGTTATCGTTCAGATAACAGAGATTTTGCATGGAATATCATTCAAAAATTTAATGTAGAAAAAACAATTTCATTTTTTAAAGAACTTGGGATTTATCCAAAGGATAGAAATGGCTATTTATATCCGTATTCTGATCAGGCGGCTGCTATACTGGAGGTATTACAGATAGAAATCGCAAAATTAGATATTTGTGTCATGACAGAAATAAATGTTTTAGATATTCAACCGGTAAAAAGAGGAATTCGCGTTACTACCGATAAAAAAACAATCACTGTAGACAGTGTTATTCTTGCTTGTGGATCAAAGGCAGCACCGGTGACAGGATCAGATGGTTCAGGATATCAATTAGCAAAACTACTTGGTCATAGAATCGTTCCGGTGCTTCCGGCACTTGTTCAGCTTCGATGTGCAGAGAAATTTTATAAAAGTATTTCAGGGGTGAGGGTTCAAGGAACTGTTGAAATTTATGCGGATGACATTTCCCTTGCATCAGATACAGGGGAAATCCAGTTGACGAATTATGGTATTTCCGGCATTCCGGTATTTCAGGTAAGTCGTTATGCGGCAAAGGCCATATATCAAAAACAGTCAGTTACAGCTGTTTTGAATTTTATGCCGGATATGAATAAAGATGAATTTTTATCATTTTTACAAGAACGAATTACTTTGTGCCCACACAAAACACTAGATGAGTTTTTTACCGGAATATTCCCTAAAAAGCTTTGTGAACTGTGGATTCGGCTTTCATGGTTGCCAAAAGAAATGAGAGTGTCTGACCTGTCCGGGGAACAACTTGAAAAATTAGTACTGTTGATCCAGCATTTACGAACACATATTACAGAGACAAATGCATTCGAACAGGCACAGATCTGTTGTGGAGGTGTTGATACAACGGAGATTAATCCTGATACTTTGGAATCAAACTATGTTCCGGGAATTTATTTCGCAGGAGAACTTCTTGATGTGGATGGGATTTGTGGAGGATATAATTTACAATGGGCATGGTCAAGTGGATTTGTCGCAGGGAGGGAGGCAGCAGGAAATGCTTCGAATTAATCAGTTGAAATTAGCTCCTGATCACACAGAACAGGAGTTAAAAAAATTATTGCTTACGACATTGCATTTAAAAGAAGAGGAATTGTTAGAATATCATATTCATAAACGTTCTATTGATGCAAGAAAAAAGCCGACTATTTTTTATTCATATGCCATTGATTTTCAAGTAAAAAATGAAGAACGTATTTTAAAAAAAGCAAAGAATAAAGTTCAAAAAGTTTCTCAAAAATCATATGGATTTCCAAAAGCCGGAACAATGAAGTTACGACATCGTCCGATTATAGTCGGGGCTGGTCCGGCGGGGCTTTTCTGTGCGTACTCATTGGCATTGCAAGGATATCAACCAATCTTGGTTGAACGTGGGGCTCCGGTAGAAGAAAGAATGCAGGATGTAGAAAAATTCTGGAATACAGGCATTCTAAATCCAAAATCAAATGTCCAATTTGGTGAGGGCGGTGCAGGAACTTTTTCTGATGGGAAACTCAACACACTTGTCAAGGATAAATTTGGCAGAAATAATTTCGTTTTAGAAACATTTGTGAAGTTTGGAGCAGATCCAGCAATTCTTTATGAGCAAAAGCCTCATATCGGAACAGATGTATTGGCTTGCGTTGTTTCAAATATGCGTCGTGAAATCCTTTCACTTGGTGGTGAAGTACGCTTTCATGCACAGGTAACAGATTTTATTTTTAATGGGTCTGAAAAAAGTGACAGACACTTAAAACAAATCATAATAAATAATTCTGAAAAAATAGATTGTGATGCTTTGATCCTTGCGATTGGACATAGTGCAAGAGATACTTTTCAGGTTTTATACGATGAAGGGATTCCTATGCAGGCAAAATCATTTGCTGTAGGTGTTCGTATTGAACATCCGCAAAAAATGATTCAGGAAGCACAATATGGAAAAGAAATGGCAGATTTATTTCCGGCAGCAGCATATAAACTGACGACACAATTAGAAAACAAAAGAGGCGTTTATACATTTTGTATGTGTCCCGGAGGATATGTTGTGAATGCCTCATCAGAGGATGGGAAACTTGCAGTAAATGGAATGAGTTATCATGATCGTTTAGGAGAAAATGCCAATAGTGCGGTAATTGTGACAGTTACACCACAGGATTATAAATCCGATTCGCCACTTGCCGGAATAGCGTTCCAAAGAAATTTGGAAGAACGTGCATATCAAATTGGTCAGGGAAATATCCCAGTACAGTGCTATAAAGATTTTTGTGACAATATACCGACAGAAAAACTTGGTGATATACATCCACAGATGAAAGGGAATTATCGTTTAGCTAATGTCCGTGCTATTTTCCCGGATGAACTTGCCAAATCAATTGAACAGGGAATTTTAAATATGGATCATAAAATTCATGGGTTTGCAAGAGAAGATGCATTGTTGTCTGGTGTAGAGAGCAGAACATCATCACCGGTTAAAATTTTACGGGAAGAGTCTTTTGAGAGCACGTGTAAAGGCATTTATCCATGTGGAGAAGGTGCAGGATATGCAGGAGGCATTACTTCTGCAGCAATGGATGGAATGAAAGTAGCAGAGGCAATTATAAAAAAATATGAGCCGTTTTCATCATAAGACGTTACAAAATTTTCACAATTTTTAATTTGGTGAAACTATACATCATTATTTTTTTGTGCTAAAATGAGTCGGTGTATATTATAATTTGTATCATCGGTAGAAAATACCATGGAAAAAATTAAAGAATTAAACACAGAAGAGCGCCCTTATGAAAAGTGTGAAAGATTTGGAGCAAAACATTTAACAAATATTGAATTACTGGCAGTTTTGCTTCGAACCGGAACGAAAGGGGAAAATTCGCTTCAGCTTGCTAAAAAAATATTATATCCAGATTCATTTAAAGGTGGAATTTTAAATATCCATCGCTGGTCATATGAGCAGTTGATTCATATGAAGGGAATCGGGAGAGTAAAGGCAATACAAATTTTGTGTTTATCTGAATTGGCAAAACGTCTTTCAAAAGCTTCGGCAGAAGAAGAATTAAACTTTAATTCTCCTGAATCTATTGCCAGATATTACATGGAAGATTTGCGCCATGAGAAGCAGGAACATATGAAATTATTACTGCTTAATACCAAGACAAAATTAATCGGCGAGACAATTATTTCAAAAGGAACAGTCAATGCAGCTATTATTTCTCCAAGAGAATTATTTATAGAGGCATTGCAAAAAGGTGCCGTTTCTATTATATTGCTTCATAATCATCCAAGTGGAGATCCGACACCGAGCAAAGAGGATATTATCATTACAAAGCAGATACAGGAAGCAGGGGAGCTGCTAGGCGTGAATCTGTTGGATCATATCATTATTGGAAATAATTGTTACGTCAGTATGCGCGAGAAAAAACTTTTTTAATTTAAATTTAGGGGAAGGATAAATAATGGCCGGAAATATTTACGGACTGGATTTGGGCACTTACGAAATTAAAGTATATGATGAAAGAAAAGATGAAATCTGGAAAGAAAAAAGTGCAATTGCAACTAAAAATCAAACAGAGATATTTGCAGTGGGAGATGAAGCGTACGCTATGTACGAGAAGGCACCTCAAAATATTGAGGTACTATTTCCTATGCAGGGAGGCGTAATTGCTCGTTTTTGTGACATGCAGAATCTTTTAGAGAATCTTCTAAGAAAAAGACAATTTTTCGGAAGTGAATATGTGATTGCAATTCCAACTGATATAACAGAGGTTGAAAAAAGAGCTTTTTACGATTTAGTGTATCATTCTTCTGCACGAGCAAAGTCTGTTTCAGTTGTAGAGCGTGGAATCGCAGATGCAATAGGTTGTAAAATAGATGTATATCAGACAGGTGGAGTTATGATATTAAACATGGGTGGAGGAACGATGGAATTAAGTGTTCTTGCATATGGTGGTATTGTAATGAATCGTCTGTTAAAGTTTGGAGGAGAACAATTTGATCAGGAAATCATTAATTTAGTAAGACGAAACCGCGATTTTCTGATAGGAAGAAAAACTGCTGAGCAATTACGCAGGACATTTGGAATATTTAGCGAAGATACGAAATCTAAAATGCAGATTGCCGGAAGGAATTTAATCCTTGGACTTCCACAGCGTACAGATATCTCAATAGGGTTAGTCAGAGCCGCTCTCAAAGAACAGATGGATGATTGCGTTGATGCAATTCAGACAATGATACAACGAATCCCACCGGACGTTCTCAGAGAATTGAAAAAAAACGGAATTTATCTTACCGGTGGGATGGCAAATTTAAGAGGAATTGCAGAATATCTTGAAGAAAGCGTTGGCGTGCGCGTGTCTACAGTAGATTATCCGGAATTGTGCAGCATGAATGGATTAAGAGAGATTATTCAGGACAAAAAGAGATATGGACGCTTGACATATTCAATGTTAGACAAAGGGTATAGGTGGTTAGAATAATTATGAAGAAAACAAAAAAAAATTCTCATAAAAATCGATATTGGCTGTTTGGATTGGCCTTAGTATGTATTTTACTTATGGTGCTGTCTACATTTGCGGACAAAGTACGCGGACCTTTTAAAGTTATGGCGAATGTCACGGTGATTCCGATGCAACAAGGAATCAACCATATCGGTGGATGGCTTGGTGACATGAATGACAACTTTAAAACACTAAAAGAGGTTCAGACAGAGAACAAAAAACTAAAAGAACAGGTGAATGATCTCATTACAGAAAATAATAATCTGCAAGAAGATAAATACGAATTGGAACGTTTGCAGGCACTTTATAAACTTGATCAGAATTACGCTGAATACGAAAAAGTGGGAGCACATGTTATTGGAAAGGATTCCGGAAATTGGTTCAGTACATTTACAATAGATAAAGGAAGCAAGGATGGAATTGAGAAAAATATGAATGTAATTGCCGGAACCGGTCTTGTAGGTATTGTTACAGAAACAGGTCCGACATGGTCAAAGGTACGTGCGATAATAGATGATTCTAGCAACGTAAGTGCCATGGTTTTATCTACATCTGACCGATGCATTGTAGAAGGAGACCTTTCTTTAATGAGTGATGGTAAAATACGATTTGAACAGATGGAAAATAACGATAATACAATTAATGTAGGAGAACAGATTGTTACATCGTATATAAGCGACAAATACTTACAGGGAATTTTGATCGGATATGTAAGTGAAGTGAATGTAGATTCTAATAATCTGACTCGTTCCGGCTATATTACTCCGGCGGTTGATTTTAAAAATCTTCAAGAAGTTCTTGTAATTACAACAAAAAAATCATCTATTACAGAAAATAAGTAAAGGGGCAGGCAATATGAAAAAAAATAAAATCAAACGATTTATTGTAATGGTCGTCATTTTATTTATATCTTATCTTTTACAGTGTACAGTGTTTCAAAAACTAACACTTGCGTCCATAAAACCGAATCTGCTGCTAATTATAACAGCATCTATCGGGTTTATGCGTGGACCAAAAGAAGGCATGTTCCTTGGATTTTTCTCCGGATTATTGATTGATATTCAATTTGGTACAATGCTTGGATTTTACGCATTGATCTATCTTATTGTTGGATATATTAATGGAATGTTTCAGAAAATGTATTATGATGACAATATTAAGCTGCCACTTTGCCTGATTGCAGGAAGTGAACTTTTCTACGGTATTACAGTTTATTTATTTATGTTTATGTTGCGTAGTGAATTTAATTTCTTATATTATTTAAACCATATAATTATTCCGGAACTTATTTATACTATAGCCGTTACTATCGGCTTATATCCATTGATACTTTTTATAAACCATAAATTAGAAGCAGAAGAAAAAAGGAGTGCAAGTAAGTTTGTTTAAGCGATTCATAAAGCGTATAAAAGAAAAGGGACATCAGTTAGTAGAGTCCAGATTATTTATATTGATTCTGTTATTTATTATACTTTCTGCGGTTCTTATAGGTAGACTATTTTATCTTCAAATTGTAAAAGGCGAGTATTATCTCAGCAACTATAAACTCCAGATTCGAAAAACAAGAGAGATTGCAGGTACACGTGGAAACATCTATGACAGAAATGGAAATTTACTTGCATATAATGAACTTGCATATTCTGTTACACTGGAGGATGATATTCCATCTGACGAGAATCGAAATACGACATTAAACCAGACATTGGAAAATGTGATTAATATTGTTGAAGCACATGGAGATTCTGTTATCAGTGATTTTGGAATTGTTCTGGATTCAGCCGGAAACTATCAATTCTCAAAGACAGATGAAACTTCAAGACTTCGTTTTATAGCAGATGTCTATGGCAAAACATATGTAGATGACTTGACTGAAAAACAAAAGAATGCAACACCGGATGATTTAATGCACTATCTATGTACAGATGATATTTATGGATATGGTATTGATGATACGAGTGAGGATAAGGCTCACATACTAAAATTGGTAAATTTGCGTTATGCAATCAATTTGAACAGTTTTCAGAAGTATATTCCAACTGTTCTTGCTTCAGACGTCAGTGATGAGACTGCGGCAGCAATCATGGAAAATCTGGATATGTTAGAAGGCGTCAATATAGAAGAAGAATCATTACGTCGATATACTGACAGCAAATATTTTGCATCTATTATTGGGTATACAGGAAAAATATCACAGGATGAATATGATTCTTTGGATAAAAAATCAAAAAAGAAATATTCATTATCTGACATTGTTGGTAAATCAGGATTGGAGCAGACACTTGACCAGACATTACAGGGCGCAAAAGGAAGTAAAACTTTTTACGTGGACAGTGTGGGAAAAGTAACTGACGTTGTAAGTTACAAAGAACCAGGTGCAGGAAATGACGTTTATTTGACAATAGATAAGGACTTGCAAGAAGAAACATATCAGCTGCTTGAAGAAAAAATAGCGGGTATTGTATTGTCAAAACTTCGTAATGTTATGAATTATGATCCTAGTACAGTAGACGATTCCAAAGAAATCATTATTCCGGTAGATGATGCCTATAATGCTTTTATTGCAAATGAAATCATTGATGAAGCTCATTTCTCAGCAGCTAATGCAGGACAGACAGAACAGGAAGTATATGCTGTGTTTGCAGCGAAAAAAACGGCTGCTATTGAAAGTATTATAAATGAATTAAATGGTGGAACAGCATATAAAGATCTTCCGGACGAAATGAAAGCATATGAAGATTATATAGAACAAGTACTGCGAGATAAGTCAGGCATTCTTGTCGCAGATTCAATTGATACATCAGATGAAACATATCAGGCATGGGCAAAACAGGAAACAATCACATTAAATCAATATTTGAACTATGCGATTTCAAAAAACTGGGTTGATAGTTCAAAGCTTAGTAACTATATTTCCTCTGAAAAATATTCAGATGCATCTGAGGTGTATCAGGCAATTTTAAGATATTTACAAGATTATTTGAGTTCAGATATAAATTTCGACAAACTTCTCTATAAATATCTTATAAAATCAAGTGGAATCAGCGGAGCGCAGATTTGTGCAATTGTATATGAACAGGGAGTACTTCCTATGGATGAAGCTGCTTACAATGGTTTGCGTTCAGGAACAGTTGATTCGTATTCTTGGTTGTATAGCAAAATTCAAAATCTGGAGATTACTCCGGGCCAGTTGGCTCTAGAACCATGTACAGGTTCTGCGGTGGTGAGCGATCCCAATACCGGTGAAGTCCTGGCATGTGTATCTTATCCGGGCTATGATAACAATCGTCTGGCTAACACAATGGATTCAGCTTATTACAATCAGCTGGTAACCGGACTTTCCAGACCATTTTATAATAATGCAACTCAGGAAAAAACAGCACCGGGATCTACTTATAAGATGGTTTCTTCTATTGCAGGACTGACGGAAGGCGTAATAACCGGAAGCACATACTTAAATTGTTCCGGAATTTTTGACAAGGTAACACCAAGTCCGAAATGTTGGGCATATCCAAATGCACATGGAGATTTGACAATCGTCGATGCACTTAAAGTGTCATGTAATAACTTTTTCTATGAAGTCGGATATGAACTGGGAACAGATGCAGAAGGAAATTATGACAGTGATCTTGGAGTAGAAAAGCTTGCAAAATATGCAAAAGAATTTGGGCTTGGCGAAACAAGTGGATTGGAAATACCAGAGTCGGAACCGCAGATTTCGGACCAATATGCTGTACAGTCTGCAATTGGACAAGGTACAAATAACTATACAGTAAGTCAGTTGAATCGTTATGTTGCGACAGTGGCAAATCGAGGAACAGTATATAAGCTTACATTAATAGATAAAACAACAGATTCAAATGGAAAAATTATTAAAGAATATGAGCCAACTGTTGTAAATACCATGGATGAGATATCGTCTAATTCCTGGGATCTTGTACATCAAGGAATGATCAGTATGGTACAATATGATGCAACATTTAGCGGACTTGATTTTTCGATGGCTGGAAAAACAGGTACAGCACAGCAAAGTACCGTACATCCTGACCATGCACTATTTGTCGGATTTGCTCCGGCAGAAAAACCTGAAATTGCACTTGCTATTCGTATTGCGAATGGATATAGTTCTTCTTATGCGGCAGAAATCGGCAGAGATATTGTGCGTGCAAAATTTAACTTGACAGATAAGGCAGAACTGGTTACAGGACATGCTGCAGGTCTCGGAACAGCGATAGCGGGAGATTAAGAAATAAATTGCAGGAGGATTGACAAGAATGGGTGAGGTAATTGTCATTACATCAGGAAAAGGCGGTGTTGGTAAAACAACAACGACAGCAAATATCGGAATAGGGCTTGCATCAAAGGGCAAGAAGGTTGTAGTCATTGATACAGACTTAGGACTTCGGAATCTTGATGTTGTCATGGGATTGGAAAATCGTATTGTATATAATCTGGTAGATGTAATCTCAGGTGGATGTAGGATGAAGCAGGCATTGATCAAGGACAAGCGTTTTCCAGAGTTATATTTACTTCCTTCGGCACAGACAAAAGATAAGTCAGCGGTGTCACCGGAACAAATGCGAAAGCTGATCAGTGAATTAAAGATGGAATTTGATTACATTTTACTTGATTGTCCTGCAGGGATTGAACAAGGATTTAAAAATGCAATTGCGGGTGCTAACAGAGCAATTGTTGTAACCACCCCGGAAGTTTCCGCTATCCGTGATGCAGATCGTATTATAGGTCTTCTAGAAGCGAACGGAATTGCAAAAAAAGAGTTACTGATCAATAAGCTTCGCGTTGACATGGTACGAAGAGGCGATATGATGTCAGTCGAAGACGTGACAGAAATTCTGGCAATTCCGCTTCTAGGAGTAATTCCGGACGATGAGCAGGTTGTAATTGCAACAAATCAGGGGGAAGCTGTAATTGGGGAGTCCGGCGTTGCAGGGAAGGCATATAGTAATATTTGTCAGCGAATTTTAGGTGAAGAGATACAAATACCGGATTTTAACAGACCAGAAGGAATCCTTTCCCGTTTTAAACATATATTTGTAAAAAATTAGGAGGCTGCAATATATGAGTGTGCCATCTGTTGAGATTGCAAAAGAAAGAGTACGGTCATTAGTTGTAGCCGATAGAATGAAATGTACACCTGATATAGTAGAGAAAATGTCAAATGATATATATATTGCAATTTCTAAATATATTGATATTAAACCAGAACAGTTGGATATCGAAATTTCAAGATCAGATATACATATAAAACTATAGGAGAAAAAAAGTGAAATTTTTTATTAAAAAGCTTAAACAGCAATATCATATACAAGATTATAATTTTATTTTAATTGCACTTGTTCTTGCAATATCTATTGTTGGAATTTTTGTTGTAGGAAGCGCAAAAGATTCATATCAATTTAAACAACTACTTGGAGTACTTATTGGATTTGTTGCGATGGTGATTGTTTCATTGATTGATTATGAGTGGATATTAAAATTTTACTGGTTATTATACATCGTTAATTTAGTATTACTTGTAGCAGTGCTTTTATTCGGTGTTGAGGCAAATGGTGCAACCAGATGGTTGAATTTAGGATTTATTCAATTTCAGCCATCTGATCTGACTAAAATTTTAATGATTTTATTCTATGCACAATTTTTAAAGAAACGACATCGGGTAATCAATGATAAGTGGACGATCATCCAGGGCGTTGCACTTATCCTTCCGTCTTTAGCATTGATTTACGAGCAGCCTAACTTATCAAACACCATCTGTCTGGGCTTATTGTTCTGTGTATTGATGTTTGTAGGCGGTTTGAGTTACAAATTTATAGGAACAGTATTGGCAATCGTAGTTCCAATAGCAGTGATTTTGTTTGTGATTGTCATACAGCCAAATCAACCATTACTTCATGGATATCAGCAAAACCGAATTCTTGCATGGCTGGAGCCAGAGAAATATGAATCGGATGAAGCATATCAGCAACTAAATTCTGTTATGGCAATTGGGTCAGGACAACTAACCGGTAAAGGCTATAACAGCGATGCGACAACCTCTGTTAAAAATGGAAATTTTATTTCAGAGCCTCAAACAGATTTTATTTTTGCAATTATTGGTGAAGAATTAGGATTTGTGGGTTGTTGTAGCGTCATTATTTTGCTATTATTAATAGTAATCAGTTGTATTTCTGTTGGAATGAGGACGAAAGACGTAAGTGGAAAGCTCATTTGTTCCGGAGTAGCTGCATTGATTGGTATCCAAAGTTTTATTAATATCAGTGTAGCAACAATGCTATTCCCAAATACCGGAATTTCGCTTCCGTTTGTCAGCTACGGACAGACTTCGGTCGTCTGTTTCTATATAGGAATCGGACTTGTTCTTAATGTTGGACTTCAACAGAATAAATACCAGTAAGAGGAGTGAACTTGTAATGAATATCGGATTAGTAGCACATGATGCAAAAAAGAAACTTATGCAGAATTTCTGTATTGCATACCGAGGAATATTGAGTAAACATAATCTGTATGCAACGGAAACAACAGGTACGTTGGTTGAGAATGTTACAAACCTAACAATCCATAAATATCTTCCTGGACATTTAGGCGGAAAACAGATGTTAGGGGCACAGATTGAACATAATGATATGGATTTACTTATTTTCTTTAGAGATCCATTGACATCACGTTCTCATGAACCGGATGTCAACGATATTGTAAAGTTGTGCGATATCTATAACATACCAATTGCAACAAACATTGCCACTGCAGAGGCTTTGATTCTTGCATTAGACAGAGGAGATTTGGATTGGCGTGAAATGTACAAATAAAAACAAAAAACAGACACAGAATTCTTATGATGCAGCAAGACGAAGAAAGGCGTTGCGAAAAAGAAGACGAAGACAACAGCAGGTAGTAACCGTATTGGTTATTCTTATTTTATGTCTGACGGCTATAGGAATTGCATATTTAATCCATTCAGAATCTAAGAAAGATTATGTAATTGATTATGAGACGAAAAATTATAATAAAAGCCTATATAAAGGAGATACATTTGCAAAAGATTTATGTGTAACTTCAAACAATGTCTCATTGGAAGGATATGCAGATGACGATTCTTTGGGGGCTGCCGGTTTATTCGATATTAAAAATAATACAGTACTTTATGCAGACAATATTCATACACAGTTATATCCGGCTAGTACAACAAAAGTTATGACTGCTTATGTTGCTCTAAAATATGGAAATCTTGATGATGTTGTTACAATAAGTGAAAATGCTGTGAATTTGGACGCAGATGCACAAGTTTGCGGATTTGAAGCAGGTGATCAGGTGTCAATGTATGATTTAATGAATGGTCTGTTACTTTATTCAGGCAATGATGCAGCATTGGCAATAGCAGAACATGTTGGTGGAAGTGTAGAAGCTTTTGTTCAGAAAATGAATGAAGAGGCGAAGGCTTTAGGAGCAACTAATACGAATTTTGTTAATCCACATGGGCTTCATGATCCACAACAGTATACAACAGCTTATGACCTTTATTTAATGTTTAATGCATGCTCGAAGAATCCAACATTTATTGATATTATTTCCCAGAAATCCTACTCTGCAACGATTACATCTGCTGATGGAGATCAGTGGACAACAGAGTGGATTCCTACTAATTATTATTCGGCCGGAGAAGCAACTCCGCCAGAGGGTGTGAATGTACTTGGAGGTAAAACAGGTACAACTGATGAAGCAGGGTCTTGTGTTATTTTATATAATCAGGATATGGAATCAAATCCTTACATATCTGTAATAATGGGAGCAGATACAAAGACAATTCTTTACGATGATATGACAGCACTACTTGCTGCAGGAGTTGGAACAAAATCATCAGAAAATTAATCTCAGTTGAGAAGACTCCCACCTCTTCAGGTGGTGAGTAATAACAAATTTGTCTCAGTGGGAGTCCAATCTCCGACTGAGATAAACGCTCCGCGAGGATGCGCAGTGATTCTGATAGGAATATGTCAGCTTCGCTGACCAGAATCACGCGCCAAGTCTCACGGACGTTCGACTTGAATTAAATATAGCAAAGATGCGGAATTATATTTAATCCGCATCTTTTTTAATGTAATATTCTAAAATATTATTCTGATGTATTTTCTATTCTTCCATACAGACTAATCAGATAGAGCCCACATAATCCTACGAGTGTATAAATAATACGAGAAAGCCAGCTCATATTTCCAAATAAGAATGCAACCAAGTCAAAACGGAAAATTCCGATTAATAACCAGTTTAGTGCGCCAATGATTACAAGTGTCAAAGACGTGTTATCAAACCATTTCATTTAAATTCCTCCTTTTCCAATCAATACTCTTATTATTTGTTGAAACGCTGGAAATATACATAAAAAAATGTTATACTAGACAAGTTAATGAAGAATAAATTTAAAGGATTTCATTTGAGGAGTCTGAATTGAAACGAAAAGTAAAGAAAACAATTAATATCCGACATTATAAAAATAAACAGGAAATGAATATAGGAATTGTTCTTTTTGCGTTTATTTTTATTTATCTTGTTGTTACAATTTTTACATATGCAACCGCAAAAAGAATATCTGTATATGAAGTACGCGAGGGAAGCATTGTAAAAGATAATTCCTATACCGGACTTGTGATTAGAAAAGAGAAAGTATTTTATGCAGATGCAAGTGGTTATGTGAATTATTTTCAAGATGAAAATTCCAAGCTTCGAAAAGGTAATAATATTTATGTATTATCCCATAATAAGTTAAATATTCCAAGTGGAAATGATACAGAAGGCACCACGCTTACAAATGAAGAGCAAAATAATCTTATTTACAAAATACAGGATTTTAATGAAAGCTATACGAATGGACATTTTTCATCTGTTTATTCATTAAAAACAGAAATTAATTCGGCATTGCATGGTGCTGCGAATCAGTCAAAAACCTCACAGTTAGATGCGGTAATTGCCGGAAATTCAGATGTCATTGCTACATATCCAAGTGATTCAGATGGAATACTTGTGTTAAATGTAGATGGTTACGAAAATTTGACAGAAGATACTCTTAATAATAAAAATTTTGACAGAAGTAATTATGAGTCTACACAATTGACAGATCAGACAAAAATAAAGGCCGGTGATCCAGTATATAAAGTTGTTACGGACGAAAACTGGGATGTTTATATACAACTAGATAAAAAAACAGCAGCCAGTCTTGCAGGCATTCAGTATGTCAAAACGAGGATTAATAAGAATAACGATACCATTTGGGCAGATTTAGCAATTGTCAGAAAAGGGGACGACTATTATGGGCATTTAACTTATGATAGTGCAATGATTCAATATTCTAATAGTAGATTTTTGTCTGTAGAATTGATTCTGGATGATCAGAGTGGGTTGAAAATACCTAAAAGTGCAGTGATTGAAAAATTATTTTATACAATTCCGGGCGAGTACCTGACGACAAGCGGAAACAGTTCTTCACAGGGAGTGATGATACAAGATGGTGACTCTGTAAAATATCAAACTGTAGATATTTATTATACAGAAGCGGATGGAACTGTTTATCTAAATCCGGAAGCTTTTGAATCTGGAACAGTTCTGATTAAGACAGGGGAGTCCGGAACTCAGGAAACATATTCCTTAGGTGATCAAAGAGCTTTAAAAGGAGTCTTTTGTATTAATAAAGGATATGCCATATTTAAGACAATACAAATCCTTTGCGAAAACGATGATTATTATATCATTCAAGAAGGTACAGATTATGGCTTGAGCAATTATGATCATATTGTTCAAGACGGGCACTCTGTTACAGAAAATGAAGTAGTATTTCAGTAAGAAAAGATATATGGAGGTTTTCATAATGTTGAAAGAACAATTAAATGAAGTAGAACAAAATATCCAACAGGCTTGTGACAAAGTTTCACGCTCACGAGAGGACGTAACTTTGATCGCAGTCAGTAAAACAAAGCCTATTTCAGTGCTTCAGGAAGCATATAACCTGGGAGTACGGGTGTTTGGCGAAAACAAAGTTCAAGAATTAACTGAAAAATACGAGGCACTGCCAAAGGACATTCACTGGCATATGATTGGACATTTACAGACTAATAAAGTAAAGTATATCATTGATAAAGTTGACTTGATTCATTCTGTGGATTCTATGAAGCTTGCAGAGACAATTGAAAAAGAAGCTGCTAAAAAAAATTTGATTGCAAATATTCTAGTAGAGGTCAATGTAGCAGAAGAGGAAAGTAAATTCGGACTGAAAATGGAAGAGGTAATTCCTTTTATAGAAAAAATTTCTGTTTTTCCACATATTCGAGTATGTGGACTGATGACAATTGCGCCTTTTGTAGAAAATTCTGAAGAAAATCGTGAAATTTTCACGAATTTACGCAAATTATCTGTTGACATTAACGCAAAAAACATTGATAATGTTAATGTGAGCATACTTTCTATGGGAATGACCAATGATTATGCTGTTGCAATCGAAGAAGGTGCCACAATGGTTCGCGTTGGAACAGGGATTTTTGGTGCAAGAAATTATAATATATAAGAATATAAAGAAAGTAATGTATAAAAATATGTTGTGTATATCGCACAAGAAGGAGTGTAAACATGGGAGTGTTTGATAAGTTTCTGGACATCATGAAATTAAATGATGATTATGATGATGATTTCTATGATGAGGATGAGATGTATGACGATGACTATGAAGAAGAAAAACCTCATCGTTCATTCTTTGGAAAGAAACATACTAATAAAGAACCTGAATTTGAAGATTTTGATGCTGGAGAAGATATCGAGAATAAATTTACACCTGCAGCAAGCAGTAAAGTAACACCAATGCGTCAGCCTGCATCCAAACGTGGAGCAAGCATGGAAGTATGTGTAGTAAAACCTACTTCCGTAGATGATTCCCGAGAGATTACAGAGACTTTACTTGCAGGACGTACAGTTATCTTGAATTTAGAGGGGCTGGATCTTGAGATTGCACAGAGAATTATTGATTTTATTTCCGGTGCTACTTTTGCAATCAGTGGAAATCTTCAGAAAATTTCAAATTATATTTTCCTTGTAACACCTACAAATGTTGACATTACAGGTGATTTACAGGATTTACTTAGCGGTTCTATGGAGACATCCGCTGTGAGAGGCAGATTTTAATAAGGCAGAACAAGATGCAAAAAGAAGAACAGCTTCTGGAAAAGCATTTTATTGATTTATCCAGACAGGCATATCATCGTAATATTATTACATATTCAGATTTTTTGAATTTGAATGAACAGAATATTTTACATTCAATTCCGAAAGACAGGCTTTACACTGGGCTTATAGTTTTTGGAGGATATGATTTTGCAGAGCGTCAGATGGCAGCATTTATACCTGATGCTCTTTCTTTGCGTGATATTAAAGATTCAGATATTTTTCAATCAGAAATATCGGTTCTACATATTTCTCCTTTAAATAAGAAATACAGTGAAGCTTTGAGTCATAGAGATTATCTGGGGTCTATTTTAAATTTAGGAATAGAACGAGGGATGATTGGAGATATTCTTATTACTGATTCCGAGGCAATTGTATTTGTAAAGATGCAGATGCAGGAGTTTTTAACAGAAAATATAACTCGCATCCGTCATACGTCAGTATTAGCAACAATTGATGAATTAACGGATTTTCACTACAGCCCGCGTTATGAAGAAATAAAAGGCACTGTAGCATCAGTGCGTTTGGACAGCCTTTTATCGGTTGCATTCTCGTCTTCCAGAAGTAAATTATCAGGTCTTATAGAAGGTGGAAAAGTTTTTGTAAACGGGCGTTTGATTACTTCTAATGCATATCAAGTAAAAGAGCATGATATTATTTCTGTTCGAGGAATGGGGAAATTTGAGTTTATAGAAACACTTGCTTTTACAAAGAAAAAAAGAATTTATGTCTTAATACATAAATATGTATAGTTTAGGAGCTTGTATTATGCAGAATAAAAATAAAACTTTTCAAAGCTATATGTATGCTGTGATCTGGTGTGTAATAGCTATTTTTATTGACCAGATTACAAAATGGCTTGTAGTACACAATTTGAAGGGAAAAGACAGTATTACAATAATTCCAAACGTTTTCGAGTTGCATTATCTTGAAAATCGAGGTGCAGCATTTGGAATGTTGCAGAACAAACAGATTATATTTTTAATCGGTGCAAGTATTGTTTTAATTGCAATCGGTTATTTGTATGGAAAAATACCGCATATGTCACGTTATTTTTGGCTTCGCTTTTGTGCAGTTTTAGTTTGTGCCGGCGCAATTGGGAATATGATTGATCGAATTCGACTCAATTATGTTATTGATTTTTTCTATTTTAGTTTAATCGATTTTCCGATTTTTAATGTAGCGGATTGTTATGTTGTAGTAGCTTGTGTGCTCTTTGCGATTCTTGTCTTATTTTATTATAAAGATGAAGATTTTGCATGGGTAAGCAGAAAATAAAAAATAATCAGAGTTCATATAAAGATGGCATTACATTTTGTAATGTCACTTTCTATATTTACAGAATTATTGTAGTAGATTGGAGATAAAGAAGTATGGAGAAATTGTTCTTTACAATTGAAAAGGGCGGAGAACGTATCGATAAATATTTGTCAGAACAGCTTGAAGATATGACTCGTTCACATATTCAAAAATTAATCAAGGAAAATATGGTGCGGGTAAATGGAATGGCTGTGAAATCAAATTTTAAACTTTCAGCTTCTGATCAGATTGAAGTGGAAATTCCAGAATTGAAAGAACCGGATATCCTTCCGGAAAATATTCCTTTGGATATTTTATATGAAGATCAGGATATCCTTGTAGTAAACAAACCAAAAGGTATGGTAGTACATCCTGCACCCGGACATTATACAGGAACGCTGGTAAATGCAATCATGTACCATTGTAAGGATAATTTATCAGGAATTAACGGTGTTATGCGTCCTGGTATTGTTCATAGGATAGATATGGATACAACCGGCTCTTTATTGATATGCAAAAATGACCGTGCGCATCAGGCTCTTGCAGAGCAGCTTAAAGAACATTCTATTACAAGAAAATATCACGCTATTGTTCATGGAAGATTAAAAGAAGATGAGGGAACCATTGACAAACCGATCGGTCGCCATCCGATAGACCGAAAAAAAATGAGTGTTCACTGTACTAACGGAAGAGAAGCAATTACGCATTATCGTGTTCTGAAAAGATTTCAGCAATTTACTTATATTGAATGTCAGTTGGAAACCGGACGAACACATCAGATACGCGTGCATATGTCTAGTATCGGGCATCCGATTTTAGGGGATCAGATATATGGACCTGCAAAATGTCCTTATAAATTGCAGGGACAGACATTACACGCGAAGGTACTTGGAATCACACATCCAACAACCGGTGAATATATGGAATTCGATGCACCACTACCAGATTATTTTCAGGCTTTACTTGAAAAAATGCATTAGAACGAATATAATAAAGAGTATAGATGAGTTCGTGCATCAATACAGCGTAAAGGAGCGTGGCTAGTATGAAAACAAATACGATTATTACAATTGGAAGACAGTATGGAAGCGCTGGAAGAGAGATTGGTTATAAGATTGCTGAGGATTTCGGAATCAAACTTTATGATAAAGAAATGCTCGCCAGAGCTGCAAAGGAAAGCGGTATCTGTGAAGAGATTTTTGAAACTCACGATGAGAAGCCAACAAATAGCTTTCTCTATTCACTCGTAATGGATACATATTCTATGGGGTATGCTGGAAGCGCATATAATGATATGCCGCTCAATCATAAAGTATTCCTTGCACAGTTTGATACGATTAAGAAGATTGCAGACGAAGGTCCTTGCATTTTGGTTGGTCGTTGCGCAGATTATGCGTTGGAAGCTTATGATAATGTAGTCAGTGTATTTATTCATGCAGATTTGGAGGCAAGAATTTCCCGTATTAGTCGAATTTATGATTTACCTGCCAATAAAGCAAAAGATCGTATCGTAAAGACAGACAAGAAGAGAGCAAGTTATTATAACTATTATACAAACAAGCGTTGGGGCGATGCGGATAGTTATGAATTATGCTTGAACAGCTCAAAGCTTGGCATAGAAGGAACAGCTAAAGCAATCGAACAATATGTACTGTTTAAGGAAGGTATTTCTGATAAACAAATCTAATTTTATAATGTAAAGAATATTAAATTCAAGTCGAGCAGCCGCGAGACTTGGCGCGTGATTCTGGTCAGCGTAAGCTGACACATTCTTTACAGAATCACTGCGCATCCTCGCGGAGCGTTTATCTCAGTCGGAGATTGTACTCCCACTGAGATAAATTTGCTGTTACTCACCACCTAAAAGAGGTGGGAGTCTTCTCGACTGAGATAATAAAAGTGGAAGATAGGATAGCAGATGCTCCAGTTTCTTCCACTTTTATATTATTCTTCTCGTAATTTTACAGCTGATGCAGCCTGACGGCGTCTATCCTCATCAATTGCCGCATAATGCTTTTTCGTAGTGTTTACATCTTTATGTCCTAAAACATCTGCAACAAGATAAATATCTCCGGTTTCTTTGTATAATGCAGTGCCATAAGTGCTTCGCAATTTATGAGGGGTGATTTTTTTGTTAGGAGTTATCTGGCGGGCATATTTTTTAACCATATTTTCAACAGCCTGAACCCCCATACGTTTTCTCTGAGTAGACAGAAATAGTGCATTTTCATTACCAGGAAGAGGAGTTACAGTTTTTCTTGTTGTATACAGATAGTTCTTTAATGCATATTCGACTTCTTTACCAAAATATACAACCATTTGATTACCGCCTTTGCGGATGACTTTAACTCCGTTATTCTTAAAATCTACGTCTTGTATATCTAAGCCAACGCATTCAGAAACACGAATACCTGTTCCTAATAATAATGTAATAATTGCAAGATCTCGATTTTTTGTTTTTTCATAGTAAGCTTTTTTCTGTCCACTTAATTTGTCATCGCCGTGTTCAACAAAATCGAGTAAAAGTGCAATTTCATCTGTATCAAGTCGAACAATTGCCTTCTCGTGTAATTTTGGCATATCTACGAACAATGTCGGATTTTTAGAAATCATTTGATGTTTAAAATAATAACTATAAAAACTTCGTAAAGCTGACATTTTACGCGAAAGTCCATTTTCAGTATTTGTAATCTGTTTTTCTTCGTCATTTTTATAAACTTTTAGAAACTCAAGATATTCTTCAATGTCCACAGGCTCTAATCGCTCTAAATCGGACGTTTCAAACTGATCGACGGAGTAATTCTTATATAGTGGATTATTTTCCATTAAAAAGCGGAAAAACACGCGTATATCATATGCATAAGATATTCTTGTCTTAGCAGACGTGGTTGGTTCAATTGCCCGGAAATAATCTTTGGCAAAAGAAGGAAGCGTTTTTAATATTTCACGCAGTCTCAATGTATTATCGATATAAGTTTGTTCGTGGTAAGATTTTTCAGCAGTGTTTTCAATAAAAGTTGGTGTATTTTGAGTTTCAAGTTCTGATTCTTTCATAATGTTTAAAACCCCTTATTGATAGTAATATAGTTAGAATATAACATATTAAATATATTTTGTCTACATCTATTGGAAAAATCGGTATTTGTCGTATAGATTGAATTGCGATAACTTAGTACTCTTTTTCTATAAAACAAAAAGAACATATGGAATCATGTTTGAATTTTACTTAAACATGTCCTTATGTTCTTATCTATATGTCTATATGCACTACTAAAAGTTCTATCTAATATAAAGTTTTTATCTGGAAACAATTTGGATTCCGTTTGCATTTATGTGATACATTGCATCATATATAATGATTAATTTGTTACCAGTGTATATCTGATCACTTTGCAGATGATTTAATTCCTTCAGTTCTTTAATATATCTATCAACGCTATAACTTTCAGGTTTATATTGTTCTGCAATACTCCATAATGTATCATTCTCATGAATTGTAATACTTTTATAAAGCATCTGATTTTTTGAAACAGCAATATCTGAATCCTTTGCTGATGAGATTACACTGCCAAATCCAACCCAGCAAACAGAAACTAATAAAAATGCTGTTATAATGGATAAAATATTTCCTTTTAATCTGTTGCGATTATGTCGTTTGTTTATATTTTTTCTTTTCATAACGCTGCACTCTCCTATTTATTAAAACTATAAAGAACATCTGTTCTGGTTATAAATATAGTATACGGCACGAACATATGTTTGTCAATGAGGTTTGCTATAATATTCGAACATATTTTCGCAACAAATGTTTGCTATTTCACTTTTCCTATGATACTATAAAAATAGTAAAACAGCCGGGAGGGGATTCGTATGGCACAGGGAAAAATCAGTAAAAAGCAAGAAGAAATTTTAGAATATATCAAATCACAGATTCTGGAGCGTGGATTTCCACCTGCAGTTCGTGAAATTTGCGAGGCAGTTAATTTAAAGTCTACGTCCTCAGTACACTCTCACCTTGAGACATTGGAGAAGAACGGATACATACATAGAGATCCGACGAAGCCACGTGCAATTGAAATTTTAGATGATACATTTAATTTGACCAGACGTGAGATGGTCAATGTACCGATAATCGGTCGTGTTGCCGCAGGTGAGCCATTACTTGCACAGCAGAATATTGAGAATTATTTTCCGATTCCGGCAGAGATGATGCCTAATAAACAGACTTTTCTGTTACAAGTACAAGGGGAAAGTATGATTAATGCAGGAATCTTAAATGGTGATTATATCCTCGTACAACAGCAACAGACAGCGGATAATGGAGATAAGGTAGTCGCATTAATAGATGATGGTGCTACAGTAAAGACGTTCTATCGTGAAGAGGGAATCATTCGTTTGCAGCCGGAGAATGATTTTATGGATCCGATTATTGTGAAGGATTGTACTATTCTTGGCAAAGTGATTGGTGTGTTCCGATTCTTTAAGTAGAGTTTTAGAAGACAAAAGACTTTCTTTACTTATGATACATATTATTTATTAATAAAAGGTTACACCTCAATGTTACTAAAATAGCATTAAGGTGTAACCTTTATTTTCATCTCTTATAACTCATCAAAAGTGATTTCTTTTCCATCTCTCCAGATTCTTTCTAAATCATAGAAAAGACGATTTTCACGATCAAATATATGAACGATAAGATCGCCGAAATCAAGAAGTACCCAGTTCCCATTGCTGTATCCTTCTCGTTGTTTTAAGGAATATCCTGCTTTGTGAAGCTCTTCTTCCACATTATCAACCAATGCCTGGACCTGGCTGGAGTTTGTACCATTTGCAATGATAAAATAGTCTGCTAAGACAGAAATTCCTTCCAGATTGATAATCTTAATATCTTCACCTTTTTTTTCATCTAAAGCCTGATATGCGATTTTTACCATTTTTCTTGCCTGTTCCATTGTCTGCCTCCCTTTAACGCATTATTTTGAATAATACTCATATGTTTTTGCTGTCATCGGATCGATTGGTCTTTTCTGCCATTTTAAGTATTCTAATGTATTTTTGGCACATAAACTTACTGCATGGTCAATATCTGTAAATGCTTCTTTTCTTACTTCGGTAAGACCAGGAATCATTTTTCTTCCTGGTTCAATATAATCCGATAAATAAATGATTTTATCCAGCATAGTCATATTTGGGCGTCCGGTAGTGTGATAAAGGATAGCGTTAATTACACGTTCATTATCCACTTTATATTTTTCTTTTGCAAGATAGGCTCCGAGCTTTGCATGAATTAAAGGAAGAACTTGTAATTCTGCCTCCGATAATTCAATTTTATATTTTTTACATAGCTCGACCTGTTCTTCAGAAGAAGTAAATTTTCCACAATCATGCAACAATCCGGCAAGCATTGCTTCTTGAATATCTTGTTCGTAACGCATTGCCATGGCAGCTGCGGTATACATAACACCCTTTGTATGACGATAACGGTCAGGTTTTAATTTCTTCTCTAATTTTTTACTTATCTTGTCTAAATCCATTTTTGTTTTTCCCTTTTGTAACATACAATCTGTTTTCTTTGATGTATTCATCTACGGCATCAGGAACCATGAAGTGTACACTTAATCCTTTTGCTGCACGTTTTCGTATAACCGTTGAAGAGATTTCAAGAAGTGGGGCCTGTAATAATTGTATTTTAGCCCCATATATTTGTTTCAAATAATTGATTTGCATACGCATATCTTCAATGTCTTTATCATCACGCATAGCAGCTAAAATTGTACAAGTAGGAAATATTTCCTCAAAATATCTCCAGTGTTCGATTGTAAACAATGAATCTGCTCCAAGAATAAAGTAGAAATCATCTTCCGGATATAATTCATTTAATTCCTGCATTGTCTTATAAGTATAAGAGTGCAAGCTTTCATTTGCTTCATGCAAACAAATTTTAAAATAAGGTATATTTTGAATTGCACGGCGAACCATTTCTATACGATGTCGTAATGCATCTTTCATGTCTTCAGCTTTTTTGTGTGGTGGATTTCCATTTGGAAGAAACCATATTTCATCTAGTCCAAAATCTTCATAGGCAAATTCGCCAAGCAGTAAATGTCCAATGTGAATTGGATCAAAGGTTCCACCCATAATTCCTATTTTCATCCGTTATCACCTATGGTAAAACAATTTTTTTCTTGTTGTCTTTTCCTTCTTTATAAAGAACAATTTTCTTTCCGATTACCTGTACGATTTGAGCGTGTGTACGTTCAGCAACCATCTCAGCTAATTCACGTGGATCATCAGCACAGTTTTGTAACACACTGATTTTAATCAATTCTCTGGCGTCTAAAGCTTCTGAAATTGCCTGCGTAAGTCCAGGGTTCATACTGGATTTACCAATCTGAAAAATCGGATCAATTGTCATAGCAAGACCTTTTAAATAAGCTCTCTGTTTTGATGTCATTTTTATTCTCCTATTAATTTTATTATATCAATTACGGGTTCCTTTTATTTATAATAGTCAAATTGCAGACCATACATTTTTACAGTATCGCCCTCTTCTATTCCGGCAGCTTCAAGTTTTTCAAGGATACCGGTATCTTTTAAGAAACGTTGGAAGAATGCAAAACCTTTCTCTGAATCCAAGTTCGTATATCCAAGCATTTTTTCAATTTTAGGGCCTTCAACCACATACATATCATCCACTTTTTCGACAGTGTATGGAAGTTCTTCATAAATAAGTTCATCTTCAGGGAAGAATTCCTGCTCAAAAATAACTGTTTCAGTTCCAATCTTCTGAAGTTCCTCGCTTACATAATACAACAATTCCTGAATACCTTTTCCGGATACTCCGGAAATTGGAAATACTTTGATTCCCTTTGGTTCAAATTCTGCTTTTAAAAGTTCAACCGGGTCTTCATCTTCTGAGTAGATTAAATCTGTTTTGTTTGCTGCAATTACTTGTGGGCGCTTTGCAATTTCAGGGTTATAAGCTTCCAATTCTGCGTTGATTTTATAAATATCTTCAATTGGATTTCGACCTTCAATTCCGGCAGCATCAACAACGTGGATCATCATTTTTGTACGTTCAATATGACGTAAAAATTCATGTCCTAACCCGACACCTTCGGAAGCACCTTCAATCAGACCAGGAATATCTGCCATAACAAATCCTTTTCCGTTTGGAAGGTCAACCACTCCGAGATTTGGATTTAATGTTGTGAAATGATAATTTGCTATCTTAGGATCAGCATTTGTTACTCGGGAAAGAAGAGTTGATTTTCCAACATTAGGAAATCCAATCAACCCAACATCTGCGATTACTTTTAATTCTAATGTTACTTCCATTTCCATAGCAGGCTGTCCTGGCTGTGCATATTTAGGAACCTGCATAGTAGCTGTTGCAAAATGCTGATTACCTAGTCCGCCTTTTCCGCCTTTTAAGATAATCTGGCGACGATTTTCACCTGACATATCTGCAACAACCTTACCTGTATTTGCTTCTTTGATTACAGTTCCTTCTGGAACTTTTAATACAACATCTTTACCATCTTTTCCGTGGCAACGGCGTTTTCCACCTTCTTCACCATCACCGGCTGCAAATTTTCTTTTGTGACGATAATCATAAAGCGTATTTAATCCTTCATCTACTTCAAAAATTAAATCTCCGCCTTTTCCACCATCGCCGCCGTCTGGGCCACCATTTGCTACATATAATTCGCGTCGGAAACTTACATGACCATTTCCGCCTTTTCCAGAGCGAATCATAATTTTTGCTCTATCTGCAAACATCGCGATCACCTCTCTTATTTTTGGGTTATTTAATATCAGTGTAACATACTTATATATAGTATCTGCAAGAAAATACTTTTTGATATATAAAAAGATTTCTGGCAGAGAAAAAAGGCAGGAAATACTTCCTGCCTTCATGAACTGATGATTATTCAGCTACTGGATAGATAGAAACCTGTTTCTTATCTCTTCCTTTTCTTTCAAATCTAACAACACCGTCAACCAGTGCGAAGAGAGTATCATCTCCTCCACGTCCAACATTCACACCTGGGTGAATCTTAGTTCCGCGCTGTCTGTACAGGATGTTACCAGCTTTTACAAACTGTCCGTCAGCTCTTTTGGCACCTAATCTCTTAGCCTCGGAGTCACGACCGTTCTTTGTAGAACCAACTCCTTTTTTATGAGCAAAAAACTGAAGGTTTAATTTCATCATGGTAGTTACACCTCCTCGAAAATAATATCAATATATGGCTTGTAACTGTCATCTTCTTCCATGCTCTGTAAACCGAGAACCATGGATTTCATCAACAGTTGAGCATCATGTCCAGGAGTTTTTGTAAAACGAAATTCGATATTACCTGTATCTTCATCACTAACACAACTTGTTTCATCCTCTGTAAAGGATTCAATCGAGTTTAATGTATTAATAATTAATACTGACGCAGCGGCACATACGATATCATGACCATATTCATCATATCCTGCATGTCCAATCACATCAAACCCTGTATATGTCTGCTTTTCATCCACATAAATAGTTACATTAATCATAATTAAGCGTTGATCTTTTCGATCTTAACTGCTGTAAACTGCTGTCTGTGACCGTTTTTCTTATGGTATCCAGTCTTTCTCTTATACTTGTAAACAACAACTTTCTTTGCTTTTCCGTCTCCGATTACGGATGCAGTAACGGATGCTCCGTTTACAGTTGGGTTACCAACAACCAGTTTATCATTGTTTACTGCAAGTACCTGGTCGAATGTATAAGTTTCTCCAGCCTCTACACCAAGTTTCTCTACTTTAATGATATCGCCTTCGGCTACTTTGTACTGTTTACCACCTGTTGCTATAATCGCGTACATATGGCACCTCCTATTATCATTACTCGCCAGCTACGGTGTCTGTAAATACAGCTCTTAAACCTCGCTGTGCGGCATACTCATAGAATATAACATTCTCTTTATCATTTGTCAATACTTCTTTTTGAAAAAGTTTGTTTTGTTTTTTAGTAGTAGTTCAGATGAAATGATGAACCACTACATTTTTGAATTTGTTTTACTGGCTTAAAAGTTTTCCGGCTTTTGTTCGGATGCGCTGAAGTGCATTATCAATCGTTTTTGGACTTTTATCAAGTAAATTTGCAATATCCCGATAATTTGTTCCCAGCATATGTAAATATAGTACTCGATTTTCCAGATCACTTAAGTTCTCTTTTAATTCCTCGATAAATGCTTCTGAAGATTCTTTCCCGAAATAAAGTGTTTCCGGATTATTTTCAACTTCAGGTTCAATCGTATCAATTAACGGAAGTGCTTTCTCGTCTTCATGATTTCCTTCATCATAAAGAGAAACATAGGAATTTAGCGGGATATGTTTTTTCCTTTTTGATGAAGCAATTGCAGAATACATTTGACGTGATACACATAGTTCTGCAAAACCGGAAAAGGACTGTCCGGCTTCAGAGTCAAAATCCCGAACAGCTTTGATCAATCCAATCATCCCTTCCTGGATTAGATCATCGTTATCGCCTCCAATCAAATACATTGCCCTTGCTTTTCGGCGGACCATCGATTTATATTTAATCATAAGATAATCCATAATCTCATCTTCACCATTTCTTAAACGACAGATTAATTGTTCATCTGGAATCTTATTATATGTGTTCATGAAACCAGCTATCCTTTCAAACTAATTTAGTCTCTGACGAACAATTTCGTAGGCAAGTACACCTGCTGCCACAGATGCATTTAAGGAGTCGATTTCACCTTTCATTGGAATGCTTGCAATAAAGTCACATTTTTCTTTTACAAGTCTTCCAACGCCCTCTCCTTCATTTCCAATAACAAGACCGATTGGTCCTTTTAAATTTAAGCGGTACATGGATTCCCCGCCCATATCTGCACATACGAACCAGAGTCCTTTTTCTTTTAATTCTTCCATTGTTTTTGCAAGATTTGTAACCTTTGCAACAGGAGTATAATTCAAAGCGCCGGCAGAAGTCTTGGCAACTGTTGCAGTAAGTCCGACAGCTCTGCGTTTTGGAATAATAACACCATGCGCTCCGGCTAAATTTGCAGTACGTATAATCGCACCAAGATTATGCGGGTCTTCGATATTATCTAATAAAATAAGAAATGGATCTTCCCCTTTTTCTTCAGCCAATTTTAACATGTCTTCCACTTCGGAATATTCATATGCAGCTGCATATGCAATTACACCTTGATGTTTGCCTGTTGTAGAAATTTGGTTTAAACGATCCTTATTAACAAAGTTAATAATTGTGTCGTGTTTCTTAGCTTCTCTTATAATTGTACGTATAGGTCCGTCCTGGCATCCATCCAGAACGAATACCTTATCGATCGGTTTGCCTGAGCGAAAAGCTTCCAGTACAGCATTTCTTCCTTCTACGACCAGAGTATGTTCACGATGGTCTCTGTCAAATTCTTTTTCGATTTTTTCTGACATGATCTTCTCCTTACTTTTCTTTATTTTCCAAACTGTCTAATCCTATTTTAATCAGTTCCATTAAGCGTGCATATCTCTTTTTCAAGTAAAGATAACCGACGAGTGCTTCAAATCCTGTTGCACGACGATAGTCGGTGATTGATTGATTTTTGGCCGGAGAAACAGATTTTGCATTTCTTCCCCTTCTGTAGACAGCATGCTCTTCTTCGTTTAAATGCTCCTGCATTGTACGCATCATCAACGACTGTGCTGAAGCCTGTACAAGATGACTGGTCTCTTCATGTAATTTATTTACTTGTTTGTTTCCGTTGTTAATAATCATACTTTTGATGATTAAATCATAAACACAGTCACCGATATATGCTAAAACAAGAGGTGAATATTGATTCACATCCACCTCTTTTAATTGGAGCACATTTTCAATACAATCGCGAAAATCCATTGTTATGCTCTTTTCCATTTTACACCTTCTCTTGTATCTTCTAAAATGATTCCTTTAGCTAAAAGTTCATCACGAATCTCATCTGCTCTGGTAAAATTACGTTCTTTTCTGGCTGCCTGACGTTCCTGAATCAAGGCTTCAATATCGGCATCCAAAAGCTCTTCTTTTTTCTCAACCACAATACCAAGTACATCTGCAAGTTTTACGATCAACTCATATAAAGCTGTAACATATGCTTTTGAACTGTCACCATTTGCAGTTGTATTTGCATATTTTACAAGATCAAAGATTGCTGCAATTGCATCAGCAGTATTAAAGTCATCATCCATTGCTTTTTCAAAGGCTGCGACATAGTTTTGAGTTTTTGTGAGTGCATCATCTTCAATGTCTGTAAGAGTCTCTGTTTTTGCATTATCGGCCAGGAATTTTAAGTTGTCAGTGGCAGTGATAATTCGATCCAATCCGCTTTTTGCAGCTTCCATTAGATCGCTGCTGAAGTTCAAAGGACTTCTGTAATGCGCACTTAACATAAAGAAACGAAGTACCTGTAAATCATATTTTTCACTGATTTCTCTAACTGTAAAAAAGTTGCCAAGTGATTTTGACATTTTTCTATTATCGATATTTAAAAATGCATTGTGTAGCCAATATTTTGCAAATTCTTTTCCATTTGCAGCTTCACTCTGAGCAATTTCATTTTCATGATGTGGGAATACAAGGTCTTCTCCACCAGCATGAATATCAATCTGTTCTCCTAAATATTTTTTTGACATTTCAGAACACTCAATATGCCATCCAGGTCTTCCTTCACTCCAAGGAGATTCCCATGCAGGTTCTCCCTCTTTTTTTGGTTTCCACAGAACAAAATCCAATGGGTCTTCTTTTTCATCTTCTCCGCTTACCAGAAGGGAACGATTACCTGAACGAAGATCATCTAAATTTTTATGTGATAATTTTCCATATTCTTTGAACTGACGTGTACGATAATATACAGTTCCATTCTTTTCATAAGCATATCCTTTGTCGATCAGAGACTGGATCATCTCTATCATACCGCCAATTTCTTCTGTTGCAAGAGGATTTTTTGTAGCAGGTTTTACATTCATGCCATCCATATCTTTTTTGCATTCAGCAATATATCTTTTTGAAATTTCCTCAGCTGTAACACCCTCTTCATTTGCTTTTTTGATAATCTTATCATCGACATCTGTAAAGTTTGATACAAAGTTCACGTCAAATCCCTTATATTCAAAATATCTTCTGACTGTGTCAAATACAATCATAGGACGTGCATTGCCGATATGGATAAAGTTATATACGGTTGGACCGCAGACATACATCTTAACTTTCCCTTCTTCTAATGGCACGAATTCTTCTTTTTGTTTTGACATCGTGTTATACAGTTTCATTTATATTTCCTCCTTGTTACTTTAACAGATACTGCTGTATCTGAAATATCTATTGTTTTTTAATTTTTGCAGTTTTGCTCTACACATTTTTTTAAGCGTTCTTCCATTGCAAGAAGCTGTTCGTGCAGTTGAAAATTGGCAATCTGCAATTCTCGGATATCATTAAGAACCGGATCTGGAAGATGTACCTGATCCAATTCTTCACGAGGTACTTTTTTATCATCTCTTCGGACAATACGGCCAGGGACTCCGACTACTGTACAGTTTGGTGGAACTTCCTCCAATACAACCGAACCGGCACCAATTTTAGAATTCTCTCCGATAGTAAAAGAACCGATTACTTTAGCACCTGCACTTACCATAACATTATCTTTCAAGGTTGGGTGGCGTTTTCCTTTTTCTTTTCCGGTACCTCCCAGAGTAACACCTTGATAAAGAGTAATATTATCTCCGAGAATTGCTGTTTCACCGATGATAACACCACTTCCATGATCAATAAAGAGTCCTTTTCCGATTGTTGCACCAGGGTGTATCTCGATACCTGTCTTTCGAACAGCTCTCTGTGAAACCCATCTTGCCATAAAATAATGTTTTTTCGTATATAGCTTATGTGCAACTCGATAACTCAGCATAACTTTAAAGCTTGGATACAGCAAGACTTCCCAATTTGATTTGATTGCTGGATCACGATCTTTTACAACATTAATTTCTTCTTTAATATAGGATATCATCCCCATAATTCTTTCCTCGCTTTCATACAGAGTGTTTACTTCATATAACAGAAAAGCACTTTCTTAGTATATAAATAAAAAACTTCATCTCTAAACAAGAGACGAAGTTTATCCGCGGTTCCACTCTATTAAAAGAATTAATTCTTTCACTTATAACTTATAACGTTCGTCACCCGTATTTTGCTACTTGATTCACAAAATCAGCTCCCGAATGCACTTCACAAGGTTTCCTCAAAAACTGCTCTCAGCCGACGACAGCTTCTCTCTGGTGAGTCAATTGCTTGTTACTCTTTTCGTTCTTCGCTTTTTATCTCTATACCGATACACTATATATTATGCAAAATTCTTAATTTTGTCAACAGATTCTCTTTAAACAACTTCATTTAAATAGATTCGATTAAGTGGTTTTAGTTTTTTTAGTTCTTCCGCCAAATGGTCTGTAAGTATTACATTTTCTTCTTTCGCAACTTCTTCGAGTGTTTTATAGCCAAATACAAAACTTGTCAATGCACCAATCGTTAAAACGCCCTCAGAATCTTCCGTTTCTTTTACGTGGAGCACATTCGGTGTATCAGGGCTATTTAAATCGTTATATATTTCCCATACCTTGCTGTTTTGGGGAAGAATATAATCCAGAATGGCAAAAGAGCAATGTAATTGTTTGCCGGGTTTTACTTTTAATGTCTTTAAAAGTTGTTCAAGGTGTAAAATTCGAACCATAATGGCTGGCTTTTTTTCTTGAGTATCAATCAAAGAAGCATAAATTTTTATATTACCGGAAATATTTTTCTCAGTTTTTAACTGGATGACAGATTGTTCCATTGCACTTTCATATCCAGGAAGAAAAAGCGGCTCCATAATTTCCAATCCGTCTTCCATCATATAAGTAAATATACCAATCAATTTATCTTCTTCAAAAACCATTCGGATACCGCCAAGTTCACTTTGCCGTTCTAATAAAAGCGATTGATAATATGCGCTGTCTCGCAATGTACAGATTTGCCAGTTTTTCTCTATGTTCTCGGTGTAGAAAGCAGCAATCCTTTCACAATCAAAAAAAGTCGCCTCTACGCTTTTGTATCCATCTATATTCTTAACATCTGTCAGTGTTGTATGATCCTGATCATAAACAAAGCGAAAATCATATGGCGTGTAAATAGATTCTGCAGCAGGCATTAAAAATGTAAAAGGCTCTTTGCGTTTGTACATATCTGATAAGCTTTGGCGTAATAGAGTGCCCATATATCCTTTTTTTCGGTGAAGCGGTTTTGTTGCAACACCAACAATGTAACTTCCTTGGAATTGTGTATCTTCAAGTTTTAAGGCATAGGGGTTTAAATGTAGCATGGAACAAATTTCCTGGTCATTTTCGATCACATATATTTCATTGTCCTTCGCTTTCATAAAGTAATAATAATCCAAAAATTTCTTTGAATCTTCATTGAAAATCTCTTCCCACAAAGCTCTTGTCAGATTATGCTCATTTAGTTCTAACTTCCTTGTTTTCATAACCTTTTTACTGCTCCTTTTGACATCCCTGACAATTGGTACATGCTCTGTCAAAAGTTACATCATAGCTACTATAGTTTGTTAATTTCTCCAGTGCGCAGATTGCCTGAGAAGAAATGCCCTCCCCGCTTCCGGTAAAACCAAGGCCCTCCTCTGTCGTTGCTTTAACATTTACCTGCTCTATCGTTATATTTAATGCTTCGGCAATGTTTTCACGCATCTGGTCAATATATGGTCGCATCTTAGGTTTCTGTGCAATGATAGTTGCATCAATATTTTCTATAATATATTGATTTTCATCTAATAATTTTGCGACATGCTCTAATAATTTTATACTGGAGATTCCTTTGTATTTATCATCGGAATCCGGAAAATGTTTTCCTATATCTCCAAGTGCGGCAGCGCCAAGAAGTGCATCCATAATTGCATGTAAAAGGACATCTGCATCAGAATGACCAAGCAGTCCTTTTTCATAAGGAATTGTAACTCCGCCTAATATCAAATCTCTGTTTTCTACTAATTTGTGAACATCATAGCCCATCCCTACTCGCATGTTTTATTTCTCCTCGTAATCTGATTCTTTATTATCCTCGTTGTTACCCTGTTTGAGTTCTTTCATACCTGCTTCTAATTCAGCCGGTGATGGCATTGGTGCAGTGCGGCTTTGTGTGAGTACGCGTTGTCTGCGCTGTTCCATTTTTTGCAATGCAGCCTCAGCAGCTTCCGCACGTTTTTGCTCCTCTTGCTCTGCTTTTTTTGATGAAACCATTCTTTTGATGATCCAGATAGTATAACCGGCTCCAATGATAACAAAGATGATTCCCATAAAAAGTTTAAATGCCAAATCGCTTGGGTGTGCAGCAAGTGTTTCCCTAATAAGATTAACACCGATAAATGCTAAATACATTCCCAGCATAAGTCTTAGAATATAGTTTGTCTTTTTGTTCATATCTCTATCCTCCGTTTTTCCATATCTGATATTTGGGATATGGCAATACATTTAAAGCTATTGTATCATGTAACATACTTTTTCGGCAATATAAACACGAAATGGTTTGGAATTTTGTTTCAAATTAAAAAAGGAATGGAAAAGAAAAAGACCTAGCACAATGCTAAGTCTTTTTAGTAGCGGAAACTGGATTTGAACCAGCGACACCACGGGTATGAACCGTGTGCTCTAGCCAACTGAGCTATTCCGCCATGATATGTATATATTGAAATTCTATGGGACCTACAGGGCTCGAACCTGTGACCCTCTGCTTGTAAGGCAGATGCTCTCCCAGCTGAGCTAAGATCCCAAGAAGCAATACTTGGTAAGTTCCAAAGAACTCACTAGGCTAGTATAACAACAATGTTGCAAACTGTCAACATGCTTTAGCCAAATAGCGGAAACTGGATTTGAACCAGCGACACCACGGGTATGAACCGTGTGCTCTAGCCAACTGAGCTATTCCGCCATATATCTTACTGATAATCATTAAGATTATGGGACCTACAGGGCTCGAACCTGTGACCCTCTGCTTGTAAGGCAGATGCTCTCCCAGCTGAGCTAAGATCCCTTATTATCAGTGATTGGTGCGTTTCTCTCGCAACCGACTTCGTTAGTATACAATTATATCCAGTAAATGTCAACACCTTTTTATAATTTTTTTGATTTTTTCTAAAAGTATCTATATTTTCTACAATTTATATGCTTTATATATAGAAAAAGGGATGTATCTGACCCCTATTATCAGATACACCCTTTTTCAAAGTTGTACAATTTAAGGTTTTATTATATAAAATATTTATTTGAAATATTTTACACCGGATTCAAATATCTTGAGGTCCTGTTCTCCATAAATATTAATAGCAACAGAATCTCCACGTCGCTCAGAATGAGCCATTTTACCAAGTACTCTTCCATCCGGACTTGTTATTCCTTCAATCGCATAGTAGGATCCATTTACGTTCCATTCTTCATCCATACTGATATTTCCTTCTGGATCACAATACTGTATAGCTACCTGTCCGTTTGCAAAAAGTTTTTCAATCCACTCATCATTTGCTACAAAACGACCCTCACCATGAGATGCCGGGTTAGTATATACACCGCCTAATTGTGCATTCTGAAGCCATGGTGATTTATTTGTAACAACTTTTGTATATACCATTTTAGAAATGTGGCGACCGATTGTGTTATATGTTAATGTTGGTGAATCTTCATTCTGTCCGACAATCTGTCCATATGGTACAAGACCAAGTTTGATCAATGCCTGGAATCCATTACAAATTCCAAGAGCGAGTCCATCACGTTCGTTAAGCAATTTTTCTACAGCTTCTTTGATTTTCGCATTCTGGAATGCAGTTGCAAAGAATTTTGCGGAACCATCCGGCTCGTCTCCTGCGCTGAATCCACCTGGGAACATAATCATTTGAGCCTGAGAAATAGCCTTCTCAAATTCATCTACGGATTCACGGATTCCAGTTGCATCTAAGTTTTTAAATACTTTTGTAATGACCTTAGCACCGGCTCTTTCAAAAGCTTTCTTACTATCATATTCACAGTTTGTTCCTGGGAAAACAGGAATAAATACTGTTGGCTGAGCAAGCTTATGGCTGCAAATATGAATATCTGATGTATTGAACAGGCGTTCCTTAATCTTTTCATCACTGCTTGTAGCAGATTTTGTGGCAAATACTTTTTCTAATGGCTCTTCCCATGCTGCTTTGGCTTCTGCAAGAGTAATTTCGGCATCACCATATTTGAACAGTTTATTTTCGCTTACCTCACCGATTATTTTATAATCTACAGTTAATTTATCTAATTTGTCAGCAGCTACTTCTGCTACAAGATCTCCAAAAGCAGGGGCAAAGGCATCCATGGCAGAGAGCTCTGAATTCAATTCTACTCCAAGACCATTACCAAATGCCATTTTACTTACAGCAGAGATGATTCCGTGACGATCAAGTGCATATGCGGATACAATAGCTCCATTATGGATATCATCTGCAAATTTACCATATTGATCCATAATCTGCTCATATACTGGTAAATCATATTTATTACGTTCTGTTTTGACAAGAATTAATTTATTGCCTGCTTTTTTCAATTCAGGTGTGATAATCTCTTTTTCAGTTGCCATATCTACAGCGAATGATACAAGTGTTGGTGGTACATCAATATCCTGGAATGTTCCTGACATACTATCTTTACCGCCAATTGATGGAAGCCCAAATCCAAGCTGTGCATCATATGCTCCGAGAAGTGCAGCGAATGGCTGGCTCCATCTCTTAGGATCTTCTGTCATACGACGGAAATATTCCTGGAATGTAAAACGAATCTTTTTGTAATCCCCTCCGGCTGCTACAATCTTTGCAATAGATTCTACAACAGCATAAATAGCTCCATGGTAAGGACTCCAGCTTGAAAGATATGGGTCAAATCCAAAACTCATCATAGATACTGCATCTGTTGTTCCATTTAAAACAGGAACTTTAGCAACCATAGCCTGTGTCTCTGTCATCTGATATTTTCCACCGTGTGGCATAAATACAGAGCCTGCTCCGATAGAACCGTCAAACATTTCGACAAGTCCTTTCTGCGAACATACATTTAAATCTTTTAAAACGTCAAGCCATTTTGCTTTTACATCAGTTACTTCCTGTTTCTGGAAAACAGATTCTTCAAGCGATGGGATATCCACTGCTACATTTGTTTCCTGATGTGCACCGTTTGTATCCAAAAATGCGCGTGAAAGATTAACGATTTCTTTTCCTCTCCATGTAAGAACAAGTCTTGGACTTTCTGTTACGACAGCAACTTCTGTAGCCTCAAGGTTTTCTTCTTTTGCATATGCCATGAATTCTTCAACATCTTTTGGATCAACAACAACGGCCATACGCTCCTGCGATTCAGAAATCGCAATCTCTGTTCCGTCTAAGCCGGCATATTTTTTAGGAACTTTATCTAAATCTACTCTAAGACCATCTGCCAATTCGCCGATTGCAACAGAAACACCACCGGCACCAAAATCGTTACATTTTTTAATTAATTTACTAACTTCTTCTCGGCGGAATAAGCGTTGGATTTTACGTTCTGTTGGTGGATTACCTTTCTGGACTTCTGCTCCACATGTTTCAATAGACTGCTCTGTATGTACCTTGGAAGATCCTGTTGCACCACCACATCCATCACGGCCTGTGCGTCCACCAAGTAAGATGATGATATCACCCGGGTCAGATGTTTCACGAATAACAGCACGTCTTGGAGCGGCTCCCAGTACAGCTCCGATCTCCATACGTTTTGCAACATAATTTGGATGATAGATTTCTTTTACGGCACCTGTTGCAAGACCAATCTGATTTCCGTATGAGCTATATCCTTTTGCAGCACCACGAACGAGTTTTTTCTGTGGAAGTTTACCTTTTAATGTCTCTTTGACAGACACTGTCGGATCAGCAGCACCTGTTACACGCATAGCCTGATATACATAAGTACGGCCAGAAAGTGGGTCACGTATTGCACCGCCAAGACAAGTTGCAGCACCACCAAATGGTTCAATTTCTGTAGGGTGATTGTGAGTCTCGTTTTTGAAGTTGATCAGCCATTCTTCCTCTACACCATCTACTTTTATTGGAACAACGATACTACATGCATTGATCTCATCTGATTCTTCCTGATCCTGTAATTTACCCTCTTTTTTGAGTTTACGCATTGCCATTAATGCAAGATCCATCAGACACACAAACTTATCTTCACGACCTGCAAAAATTTCACTATGATCTTTTAAGTATTGTTTATAAGTATTTTCGATAGGTTCTCTGAGGTCTCCATCATCAAAACTTACTGATTTTAACTCTGTAGAAAATGTTGTATGACGACAATGATCAGACCAGTATGTATCCAGAACACGGATTTCTGTCATGGAAGGATCTCTTTTTTCTTCATTTGCATAATATCCCTGAATATGCTGGAAATCTTTAAATGTCATAGCTAAACCAAGTGAATCATACAATGCCTTCAATTCCTCTTCTGGCATTTCTTTAAAACCATCAAAAATTTTCACATCAGCAGGCTCATCAAAGACAGTGACAAGTGTTTCTGGTTTGTCGAAACCAGTTTCACGAGAATCTACAGGGTTGATGCAGTGATGCTTGATGGCTTCTAATTCCGCATCTGTTATATCTCCTTCGATAACATAAGTTATTGCAGTTCTTACAACCGGACGTTCATCTTCTTTAATGAATTGCAGACACTGTTCTGCTGAATCAGCTCGCTGGTCAAACTGACCTGGAAGAGATTCTACAGAAAATGCAGTTTCATTTTCTTTCATAGGAAATGTTTCATTATATAAAATATCAACAGGGGCTTCTGCAAATACGCCATGACAAGCTTTTTCAAAAGTTTCATCAGAAACATTCTCTATATCATAACGGATCAGAACACGAACACCTGTCACATCAGGTACTCCAAGATAATGTTTGATCTCATGACGCAGCTCTTTTGCCTGTACTGCAAAATCAGCCTTTTTTTCAACATATACACGTTTTACATTACTCATATTGGTTCTCCTTTGCATGTAATCTATTTTCTACATGTCATTTTTCGTTTCTATGTTACAATCCTATCACAAATCAGATGATAAGTGAAATTAATATAACTAAACTCATTGATAAGTTTTGCTTAAATTTGCATGGTTCTTCTAATTGCTTTTTTATAATTTTTACTTTATAATATAAGTATCTTTTATTAGGAGGACTAATTAATGATGGATATTAATTACGAATTGTATAAAGTGTTTTATCATGTCGCGTCTACTTTAAATTTTTCAGAGGCTTCAAAACAATTATTTATTTCACAATCAGCCGTCAGTCAATCTATAAAAACACTGGAGAAGAAATTAGATCAGACATTATTTATTCGTAGTACTAAGCGTGTACAATTAACACCAGAGGGTGAGATACTTCTTAGACATATTGAACCTGCGATGAATCTAATCCGACGTGGTGAGGCACAGTTGATGGATGCGGCATCTACCGGAGGACAGATTCGAATTGGTGCAAGTGATACAATCTGCCGTTATTTTCTTGTTCCGTATTTAAAAAAATTCCACCAGGATTTTCCAAATGCACATTTGAAGGTAATCAATCAAACATCTATTAAATGTGTAGAGTTATTAGAAACAGGGCAGGTTGATCTGATTGTTGTCAATTATCCAAATAAATATTTAAGTAATGTCTCATCGATTAAGAAGATTCAGAAGTTTCATGATGTGTTTATTGCGAATCATTCTTTTGATTATTTAAAAGAGAAGAAACTTTCATATCAGGAGTTGTCAAAATATCCTATTTTAATGCTGGATAAACAAAGTACAACAAGCGAATTTTTACATCGGTTATTCCAGCAGCATCATCTGGACCTAGTTCCGGAAATTGAACTTACAAGTAATGATCTTTTAATAGATCTTGCAAGGATCGGCCTTGGAATTGCATTTATTCCGGATTATTGTCTGTCCAGACAATCAGAAGATTTATTTGTTGTAGAAACTGAAGAATCCCTGCCTGAGCGTGAGCTTGTTATCGCATATAATGAGCAGGTTCCATTATCCAATGCGGCAGTAGAGTTTTTAAATTACTTTAATTAAAAAATTTTAATAAAAAAGAATGAAACAACTTTTGGATAAGCTGCTTCATTCTTTTTTTGTTATTAAATCATAGTTTGCTAAATTTTTCTTCGGATTACTCGCCTACAACTGCAATTCTCATTGTATTACTTACACCGTTTCTACCCTTTTCAACGTTAGGTGAAGGAATTCCTGCAGTCAATACAACAACATCTCCAGGCTCAACATATTTCTTTACAAGTGCAAGTTCAATTGCTCCTGTAGTAATATCTTCTGTTGTATCAAATTCTAAAGATTTCAATGGTTCTACGCCCCAGTAAATAGCCATTCTACGCATTGTACGCTCATTTGGTGTGACACCTAAAATTCTCTGTTTTGGACGAAGATTAGAAACAACTCTTGTTGTAGCACCTGAAACAGATGGTGTAATGATGCATTTCACATTCAGATTTGATGCAGCAAGTACAGAAGAATATCCAATTGCACCGGCAATACCAGTTTTCAAATGATTTCCAGACTGTCCAAGAAGCAGATCGTAATCCAAGTGTTTTTCTGTGCTCTCGATAATGTGAACCATCATCTGTAAAGCTTCAATAGGATATTTTCCTGCTGCTGTTTCGCCGGAAAGCATTACTGCGTCTGTTCCATCATATACAGCATTTGCAACGTCTGTAACCTCAGCTCTTGTCGGGCGTGGATTACGGATCATAGAATCTAACATCTGTGTTGCAGTGATAACTGTTTTGAAGTTATCGTTACATTTATTGATCATCATTTTCTGAAGATATGGAACTTCTTCTGCTGGGATTTCTACTCCAAGATCACCACGAGCAACCATGATACCATCTGCTGCACGTATGATCTCATCAATATTTTCGATACCTTCTGAATTTTCAATCTTAGCAATGATTGGAATATATGGCGCATTGAGTGATTTCAGATAAGCACGAATCTCTAAAATACATTCTGCATTACGAACGAAAGATGCTGCAATAAAATCAATATCCTGGCTGACACCAAATTTGATATCTTCTTTATCTTTTTCTGTGATGGCAGGAAGTCTTACCGGTACGTTAGGAACGTTCACACCTTTACGTTCGCCGAGTTCACCACCATTAATAACCTTACAACGGATATCTTTTCCGGATTTTTCAATAACTTCTAATCCAATCAGACCATCGTCGATCAAAATAACTTTGCCGGCATCAACATCTTCGGCCAGTCCTTTATAAGTAATAGATACACGATTCTCATCACCAACGATATCTTCTGTTGTGAGAGTAAATTCCATACCAGTTTTCAGATGTACTTTTTTTCCATCTTTGAGAATGCCGGTACGGATTTCTGGTCCTTTTGTATCAAGTAAAATTGCAACATTTGCATGTTCTTCTTCGCGAATCTGCTTTAATAAGTCCATACGACCTTTATGTTCTTCATAATCTCCATGTGAAAAATTGAAACGAGCCACATTCATTCCATTTTTAACTAATCCACGCATAATCTCCGGATTGTTTGTATTAGGCCCCATTGTGCATACTACTTTTGTCTTCTTCATCTTCTCAATCTCCTTATAACACTATCTTTATTTCACATGTTCGTGTGTGAACAAATGATCCTGGCAATATTCGTAATTGCCATTACATTTTGAACAGAATCTGAATTCCAGATTCGGATCATCTAATTCTGTTCTGCCACATACTGCGCAACGATGTCTTGCCCCATTTGAATAAGTCATATGCGGGCGTGACTGTTTTTGATACTTTTTCTTTCGCATTTGCTGTTTCGGTGAATATCCTTTTTTAGTAGAAAGGAAAAATACAACAAAATTTAATAATGATGCTGCAATTGTTACTCTTGAAATGAAATTTCCAGCAATAAAGTCATATAGAATGAATACAGCGTATACAATAGCCATCCATTTCATCTTAATAGGAATAATAAAATAAAGTAACAGTTCCATATCCGGATAACTTACTGCAAATGCAAGAAAAATTGACATGTTAATATAGTATGTGCTGAAAAGCCCTCCATATCCTATCATGCCTGTGCCTGCAATAAAGTATAATGCAAAAGCACCAATTACAGTAAATAAAATCCCAGAAAAAATATATACATTATACCGAAACGTTCCCCATGCCCGTTCCAGCGCAGTACCGAGAGAATAATATAAAAGTACAATAAAAATGATAGAAATCAAACTTCCGCTTGGTGGAACAAGTACCCAGGATATCACTCTCCAGACTTGTCCTTTCAAGATAAAGTATGGCTCTAGTGTAAGCCATTTAAACAAACCAGGCAAAAAATAATAAATTCCAAAACCGATAATGTATGCTCCAATTAAATACATCGTCAAGTTTGGAATTGCAAATCGTCCGAATTTCTTTTCTAATTTATCTAACCAATTCAAATGTACATCTCCTTTATAGATTATTTTCGTTCATATAACAAGATTGTACTTAAATACGTACAAATCCGATACGTGTATTGTACATTCCCAACGTGCGTTTGTCAAACAAAAGTATGTGAAGATTCTGTAAATAAGATAGGATTGAGAAAATTTTGTCAATTTTTTCTTTAGGAAATTGTTTTCGAAGGAAAACGTACAGCATAATGACGATTGTGTTTTTAAAAATCCTGTCGTATAATGTATGGTAGTGTTATTTTGCTTACACTATTTTAATAAGAAGTAACAGCTATAAAAATATAAGAAAGAGGATAATTATGAGTTTGAACAAATTATATACTTTGGGGATTGACATCGGTTCTACAACTGTTAAAATTGCAGTTCTTGATCAAGATAATGAAGTATTATTCTCTGATTATGAACGACATTTTGCTAATATTCAGGAAACATTATCTGATCTGCTTGGGAGAGCTCTTTATAAGTTGGGTCCAATACAGGTGTCCCCTGTCATTACCGGTTCCGGTGGACTATCGCTTGCTAAACATTTAGGAGTACCTTTTGTACAAGAGGTAATTGCTGTTTCAACGGCATTACAGGATTATGCTCCGCAAACAGATGTTGCTATCGAATTAGGTGGCGAGGATGCGAAAATCATATATTTTGAAGGCGGTAATGTAGAACAGCGTATGAATGGAGTCTGCGCCGGTGGAACAGGTTCCTTTATTGACCAAATGGCATCTCTGTTACAGACAGATGCTACCGGATTAAACGAATATGCTAAAAATTATCATGCATTATATTCAATTGCTGCTCGTTGTGGAGTATTTGCCAAAACAGATATCCAGCCGCTGATCAATGAAGGGGCTTCCAAGGAAGACCTGGCAGCTTCTATTTTTCAGGCAGTAGTCAATCAGACAATCAGTGGACTTGCCTGTGGTAAACCAATTCGTGGTCACGTTGCTTTCTTGGGCGGACCATTACATTTCTTGTCAGAATTAAAAGAGGCATTTATCCGCACACTGAAGTTGGATGATGAACACATTATCGCACCTAAGCATTCGCATTTATTTGCTGCTATCGGTTCTGCATTGAATTCAAAGAAAGATGTGAAGGTATCTCTTCGTGAAATGCAGGAACGACTTGCCGCTAAAATCCAAATGGAATTTGAAGTGGATCGTATGGAACCACTGTTTGCATCAAAGGCTGAATACGATGCATTTATTTCAAGACATAATCAACATCAAGTGCCAATGAAAGATCTTGCTTCATATAAAGGAAAGGTATTTTTAGGTATCGATGCAGGTTCAACAACTACAAAAGCCGCTTTGGTCGGTGACGATGGAACGCTTTTGTATTCTTTTTATCATAATAATGATGGAGACCCACTCGGAACAACGATTTCTGCTATTAAAGATATATACAGCCAGTTGCCGGAAGATGTAGAAATCGTACACTCCTGCTCTACCGGATATGGTGAAGCGTTGATTAAAGAAGCACTTCTCTTAGATGAGGGAGAGGTAGAAACCGTTTCACACTATTACGCAGCATCATTTTTTGAACCGGATGTTGACTGTATTCTTGATATCGGTGGTCAGGATATGAAATGTATCAAAATTAAAAATCAGACCGTTGATAGCGTACAATTAAACGAAGCGTGTTCTTCAGGATGTGGTTCATTTATCGAAACATTTGCAAAATCATTGAATTATTCAGTGGAAGATTTTGCACAGGAAGCATTATATGCACATAATCCAATTGATTTAGGAACACGTTGTACAGTATTTATGAATTCAAAAGTAAAGCAGGCTCAAAAAGAAGGTGCAGAAGTATCTGATATTTCGGCAGGTCTTGCATATTCGGTTATAAAAAATGCGTTGTTTAAAGTAATTAAAGTATCGGATGCATCAGAACTCGGAAAACATATTGTTGTACAGGGTGGAACATTTTACAATAATGCTGTATTAAGAAGTTTTGAAAAAATTGCAAATTGTGAAGCTATCCGTCCGGATATTGCCGGAATTATGGGGGCTTTTGGAGCTGCGCTTATTGCTCGCGAACGTTATGTTGAATGTGAAGGTACGACAATGCTTTCTATTGAGGATATTGAGGCCTTGGAGTATTCTACCACTATGACAAAATGCAAAGGATGTACAAATAACTGCCGTCTGACAATCAATCATTTCAGTGGCGGGCGTAAATTTATTACCGGAAACCGTTGTGAACGTGGTCTTGGAAAAGAAAAGGTGAAAAACAAATTACCAAACTTGTTTGAATATAAGATGCAGCGTTATTTTGGATATACTCCGTTAAAAGCAAATGAAGCTGTGCATGGAGTGATTGGTATTCCGCGTGTTTTAAATATGTATGAAAATTATCCGTTCTGGTTTACATTGTTTACGAAACTCGGATTTTCAGTACTGCTCTCTCCTGCTTCTACAAGAAAGATATATGAATTAGGCATCGAATCCATTCCAAGTGAATCAGAATGTTATCCTGCAAAGCTTGCACATGGGCATGTACAATGGCTGATCAATCAGGGCGTTACGCATATTTTCTACCCTTCCATTCCATATGAAAGAAAAGAATTTGCCGATGCGAATAACCATTATAATTGTCCGATCGTAACATCGTATCCTGAAAATATTAAGAATAATATGGATCCGATCGTTCAGGGAGAGGTAGATTTTATTCATCCATTTTTAAGTCTGGAAAGCGAAGAAACTGTTGCATATCGAATGGTTGAAGAGCTTGGAGAAAAATTTTCAATTGACGAAAAAGAAATACGTGCAGCGGTTCATGATGCATGGGAGGAACTTGCAGCCTGTCGCAATGATATGCGAAAAAAAGGAGAAGAAACGATACAGTTCTTAAAGGAAACAGGAAACAGAGGAATTGTACTTGCAGGTCGTCCATACCACATTGACCCGGAGGTTAATCATGGTATTCCGGAACTGATCAATTCTTATAATATGGCTGTTTTAACAGAGGACTCTATTTCACATTTGAATCCAGTAGAACGACCATTAAATGTAATGGATCAGTGGATGTATCATTCTCGTTTATATGCAGCTGCAAACTATGTAAAAACGGTAGATAATCTGGATTTGATCCAGCTTAATTCATTCGGTTGTGGATTGGATGCAGTAACAACAGATCAAGTTGCAGAAATTTTAACAAATTCAGATAAAATTTATACTTCATTAAAAATTGATGAAGTAAACAACTTAGGTGCTGCAAGAATCCGTATTCGTTCTCTACTTGCTGCAATTCGTGTTCGCGAACAGAGAAATACAAAACGCGACATTAAGCCGGCATCGATCGATAAAGTTTCATTTACAAAAGAAATGCGGGCAACATATACAATCCTTTGTCCTCAGATGTCTCCGATTCATTTTGAGATTGTTGAGCCTGCATTTAAAGCAGCAGGTTATAAATTGGAAGTGCTTCCAAATGATAATAAACAGGCTGTAGATGTTGGATTGAAATATGTAAATAATGATGCATGTTATCCATCACTTATGGTAGTAGGACAAATTATGGATGCTATTTTATCTGGAAAATATGATACCGATCATCTTGCAGTGATCATAAGTCAGACAGGTGGTGGATGTCGAGCTTCCAACTATATTGGATTTATCCGTCGTGCCTTAAAAAAAGCCGGATATGCAAATATTCCGGTTATCTCTATCAACTTAAGCGGACTGGAGGCAAATCCTGGATTTAAGATTACTCCTTCTCTTGCTCTTCGTGGAATTTATGGAGCTGTATTTGGTGATATTTTCATGAAATGTGTATATCGCATGCGTCCTTATGAAGCTGTGCCAGGCACAACAGATACAATACATAAAAAATGGGTAGAAGTTTGTAAGAAATTTGTCTCAGAAGGATATCCTTCAAGAAGAAAATTCAAACAACTTTGCCGCAGTATTATAGAAGATTTTGATAACATTGAAACTTTAGATGTGAAAAAACCTCGCGTAGGAGTTGTTGGCGAGATTCTTGTTAAATTCCTTCCTGCTGCAAATAATCATCTTGTTGAATTACTTGAGGCAGAAGGCGCTGAGGCAGTTGTCCCGGACTTGCTGGATTTCTTACAGTATTGTTTTTATAATCAGAATTTTAAAGCATCGCACCTTGGATTTAAAAAATCCAAAGCACGAATTGCAAATATAGGAATTAAAGTATTAGAGTGGTTTAGGCTTCCTGCAACCGAAGCATTTAAAGCAAGTAAGCATTTTAATCCACCGGCTCATATTGAAGATTTGGCAAATATGGCATCCGACATCGTATCTCTTGGAAATCAAACTGGTGAGGGTTGGTTCTTAACAGGAGAAATGTTAGAACTGATACACAGTGGAGCTGGAAATATCGTTTGTACGCAGCCATTTGCATGCCTTCCAAATCATGTAGTTGGAAAAGGTGTAATTAAAGAACTTCGTAGATTATATCCGCAGTCTAACATTGTTGCGATTGATTATGACCCAGGTGCAAGTGAGGTGAATCAGTTGAATAGAATTAAATTGATGTTATCGACAGCAAATAAAAACTTAGAAAAAGAACAGGCATAAAAAAGTAGGAAGTTTCCCGAAATATAGTGGAAACTTCCTATCTTTTATTTCAACACCTAGAATTTGCGAAGCTCATCATTTTCATCATTTTGAGTATTTATAATTTTTTTAATAATTGCATAATAACCGAAATTATCGTTTACCTGAATATATACTCTGTCGTTTAGTTTATGTCCTAAAATTGCTTTTCCAAGAGGAGAATCAATACTGATCAATCCTTGAATTGAACTGCCTCGTACAGAAGTGACAAGTCTGTAGGTCTCTATTTCGTCATCATCTTCCATGTATAATTCTACAGTATTATTAATTCCGACTTCATCATCTTTTGAACTGTCATCGACAATAATGGCCGTTTTCAGCATCCTTTCCAGATAACGAATCCTGCTTTCGTTTTTATTTTTATCTTTTTTAGCAGCATGATACTCAAAATTTTCACTTAAATCGCCATGGGCACGAGCCTCTTTTACTGCTTCAATTGCTTCTTTTCTGACAACTAATTTTCTGTATTCAATTTCTTCCTCTATTTTTTTAACATCGCTTTTAGTTAATTTATCACGCATTTTATATTCTCTCCTTATTTTTATCCTGCCAAAAGGCGGCTACGGTGTCAGTCACATGATTCAACTGACATAATTGGTATTGTTTCCATTCACGCGGAAATATAGCCTGATATCGATTGTCTAAAAATCTGACATCAAGTAATACAATAACTCCTTTGTCTGATTCTGTACGGATCACACGTCCTGCAGATTGCAATACTTTATTCATTCCCGGATATAAGTAAGCAAAATCAAATCCTGACATTTTTTTTGCATCAAAATATTGTTTCAATAATTCTCTTTCATTACATACCTGAGGCAACCCGGTTCCAACAATAATTGCTCCGATTAAGCGATCTTCAGCCAGATCAATCCCCTCCGAAAAAATTCCTCCCATCACGCAAAAACCAATTAAGGTTCTATCGTTCTGGCTTTCAAAACAATTCAAAAACTCTTCACGTTCAATTTCATTCATATACTGTGATTGAAGAATGCATTCTACAGAATTATTTATCGAAGATGTAGGAAAATTAACAAACTGTTCGTAAACCTCTTCTAACATGCGATAAGAAGGGAAAAATACCATGTAATTTCCTTGTTGGACAGATACAATGTTTTGAATATATCGTGCGATTTTTTGATACATTTCAGGTCCACGCAATGTATATTTGGTACTCACATCCTCTGCCAATAAGAGAAGTTTATTATCTTCTGGAAATGTAGATTTTGCATAAATTGCGTAATCATCGGGATTGACACTAAGTAAGTTTTTGTAATAAAAAACAGGTAAAAATGTTGCCGAAAAATAAATTGTGCTGTTCCCATATTCTAAAAAACGCTGTAGATTTGTTACCGGATTTACACAAAACAATTTTAATTTAAAACGACCATCCGATTCCATTTCCGTATAGATTAAATAATTTTCATCCAAAATATCATGGATATTAATGAATGAACGAATCTGAAAATAAAAATCAAGGAGGGCATCTTTTTTTTCAGGAGAAGGCTGTTCATCAAAATAGTTTTCTATTTCTCCTAGAATATTTAAGCACTTTAAGGCAATGTGTGAAACATTATCTATCACTTGATATGTTTCACATTCACGTTTTAATGCCAAGAGTTGTTTATTACATTCATCCAGGCGTTTTGCAAGTTTTGGAGCATCGCTTTGGAATAATTTTTTCATAGATAAAAAATCTTCTTTGTAAAGCGTGGCGCTATACATCTCTCGACCGCGCTCAACAAGGTTATGTGCTTCATCAATTAAGAACAAATACTCTCCTGTTCCGCCTTCTGAGAAAAAACGTTTTAAATGAGCGTCTGGATCAAACACATAATTATAGTCACAAATGATTGCATCCATCCATTCACTGACATCAAGTGACATCTCAAACGGACATACATGGTATTTTCTTGCCTGTTCTTCTATGATTTCTCTCGTACATTCATCTTTTGTGCTGATTAATTCAAATACAGCATCATTTACACGGTCAAAATGTCCTTTCGCATAAGGACATTCGTCAGGATTACAAATCGTTTCTTCACAAAAACAAATTTTTTCTTTTGCAGTAACCGTGACAGATTTCCATCTTAATCCGTTCTTGCGAAGTATATAAAAAGCTTGCTCCGCTACGGTTTTTGTAATTGTTTTTGCTGTCAAATAAAATATTTTTTCTCCAAGTCCTTCGCCTATTGCGCGAACAGCCGGGAAAATTGTAGCCATAGTTTTTCCGATTCCGGTTGGAGCCTGGATAAACAAATTTTTTTTGCGAAGTATCGTACGATATACAGAGGATACAACTTCACGTTGTCCTTCTCTATATGAAAATGGAAATTCTGTTTTTTGAATTGTACGATCACGTTCTTTCTTCCATTGAATTTGAAATTTTGCCCATTTTTCATATGCGTGAATTAATTCGTTAAACCATTTTTCCAGATCATCAAACAAAAAATTTTGCTTAAAACGTTTTATTTCTTCTGTTTCCAAGTGACAATATGTCATCTGCACATCAATATTAGTTAAATGTTGCTGTGTGGCATAGATATAGGCGTAACACTTTGCCTGAGCAAGGTGGACGCCTATCGGTTCTTCTATATGAGATAAATCGCGTATAGTTCCCTTTATTTCATCTATGCAGATTCCAGAATCATTTTCAATAATACCATCTGCCCTTCCTTCAATCAGAAGTAAAAAGTCCGTACAAACAACTTTTGTTTTTAATGCTACTTCGGCATGATAATCTGCTCCCATTCTGCGTTGAATCTTACGATGCAATCTGCTCCCTTGCAGCATCGCATCCTTCTCCAGACTGCCGGATGTCCGATTGTCTATATCACCCGTCCGCAATATGAATTCTACTAGATTGCGGACGGAAATCTTTATGATAGGTTCTTCCATTATAATTATCTACTCTTTATGCTTTCTCTGTTCTTGCAACCTCTGAAATTGTTTTTGTCAGCCCTGCAATTCCTTGTAAATCTGACGGAATAATAATTTTTGTTGCTTTACCGTCTGCCGCTTTTGCAAATGCTTCCAGACTCTTTAATGTTAAAACAGCTTCATCGGCTCCTGCTGCCTTGATAAATTCAATACCTTCCGCTGTAGCTTTTTGCACAGTGCGAATCGCTTCGGCCTGACCTTCTGCCTCTTTGATCCGTTTCTGTTTTTCTGCCTCAGCCTTTAAGATTGCAGCTTGTTTTGCAGCTTCTGCCTCTAAAATAACAGATTCTTTTTCACCTTCTGCAACAAGAATTGTAGATTTCTTTTCACCTTCTGCACGCAAGATTGCTTCTCTTCGTTCACGTTCCGCCTTCATTTGTTTTTCCATAGCATCCTGAATAGCCTTAGGAGGCATGATATTCTTTAATTCTACTCTGTTTACTTTAATTCCCCATTCATCGGTAGCAATATCAAGTATTGTACGCATTTTTGTATTGATTGTCTCACGGGATGTTAAGGTTTCATCTAATTCCAAATCTCCGATAATGTTACGCAAGGTTGTAGCGGTCAAATTCTCAATTGCCGCGATTGGATTCTCTACTCCGTATGCGTATTTTTTAGGATCCGTAATTTGGAAAAAGACAACTGTATCAATCTGCATTGTTACATTATCTTTCGTAATAACCGCTTGTGGTTCGAAATCAACAACTTGCTCTTTTAAAGAAACTCTCCTTGCCACTCGATCTAAAATTGGCATTTTGAAATGAATACCTACACTCCATGTTTCTTTATATCCACCAAGACGCTCAAGAACGTAGGCATGAGCCTGTGGAACAATCTTGACACATGAAATAAGTACGAAAAGTACAATAATTAAAATGATGATAAGTACTAAAAATCCAAACATGTTTATCCCTCCTGATATTTTTCAACAATTAATTTTACACCTGAAATTTCAACCACTTTTACAAGATCTCCTGGATTTAAAATTTCTCCGGTATTTTTTGTACGTGCGGTCCATTCTAAACCATTCACGACAGCTGCACCTGTTTCTTCTAAATTATCTACTTTTTTTGTGATTTTAACCACTTTTCCTATTATTTGTTCATAATTGGTTTTTTCATGATGACAATTTATGTATTTCATAGCAAAAGGTCTTGTAAATAATAATAAGATAAAGGATACAATTAAAAAGGATATGATCTGACACCATAGGTTGAAACCAGCCAGACATAAAATTAACGCTACTAAAGTTCCTCCTGCCATCCAGATTGTTGTAAGTCCGACAGTAATAATCTCAATGATTAAAAATACAATCAACAATCCAAGCCATATAAAAATCTCTTCTTTCATTTTACTCCCTTCTCTCTTATTCTGGTATATTGATCATAAGTATCATATTAATGATATCTTATTCTGTTAGTTCTAATTATACAATACTTTTATTATTAATGCATCGATTTTTATTTTTCTCTGCATTGTTGGAAAATTTTTCTTTGAATGAATTTGTACATTTTTACGAATAGTAAAATAATCCGATTGACTTTTATTGTTAAATATGCTAAAATAAGCAAGTATTGTTCAAAGATAAGAACAAACATACTACTATTTTTTAAATTTTTATGGAGGGTCAGGCAATGACAGGTACAGTAAAATGGTTTAATAACCAAAAAGGGTACGGATTCATCTCAGATGCTGAAGGAAATGACGTATTCGTTCACTATTCAGGATTAGTTATGGATGGGTTCAAATCTTTAGAAGAAGGTCAGGCTGTTGAATTTGATGTAACAGAAGGCGCTAAAGGACCACAGGCTACAAACGTAGTAAAACTTTAATCAGATTTTTTTATGTACCTTTTAATTATATAAATTTATGACGAGATTTAATATTTATAATTTTTAAAAGCAAATAACAAAATGAGATTAAAAAAAGAGCATCTTTCACGATGCTCTTTTTTATTCGTATTTATCTCAGTCGAGAAGACTCCCACCTCTTTCAGGTAGTGAGTAACAGCAAATTTGTCTCAGTGGGAGTCCAATCTCCGACTGAGATAAACGCTCCGCGAGGATGCGCAGTGATTCTGTAAAGAATGTGTCAGCTTACGCTGACCAGAATCACGCGCCAAGTCTCGCGGCTGCTCGACTTGAATTAACATAACGGATATTTATCTGTCAGTTCAGCAACCATTGCTTTTGCTTTTTCTACATTATCTTCGCTTTCTACTACAAGTGCAATAATTTCAGCAATCTTATCCATATCTTCTTCCAACATACCACGAGTTGTAACAGCTGGTGTTCCAAGTCTCACACCACTTGTAACAAATGGTGAGCGAGGATCGTTTGGAATTGTATTTTTATTTGCTGTAACATGTGCATCATCCAAACGTTTTTCAAGTTCTTTTCCACTGATTTCTGTTTCAGATAAATCAATCAGCATTAAATGATTATCGGTACCACCGGAAACAATCTTTATGCCACGTTCTATCAAGCCTTTACTCAAGGCCTGTGCATTTTTAACAACCTGCTCCATATATTCTTTATATTCCGGTTTAAGTGCCTCTTCAAAACAAACTGCTTTTGCAGCAATAACATGCATTAACGGACCACCTTGAATACCAGGGAAGACAGCTTTATTGAAATTAAACTTTTTATTCATCTCTTCGCTGCACATAATCATACCTCCGCGAGGTCCACGAAGCGTCTTATGTGTTGTTGTGGTGGTAACATGTGCATAAGGAATTGGGCTTGGATGTAATCCGGTTGCTACAAGTCCTGCAATATGTGCAATGTCAACCATTAAATAAGCCCCTACTTCATCGGCAATTTCACGAAAACGCTTAAAATCAATCGTTCTTGCATAAGCACTTGCTCCTGCTACGATTAATTTTGGCTTATGTTCTTTGGCAATTCGTAACACTTCATCATAATCAATAAATCCATTTTCATCTACACCATAGTGAGCAACATCGAAGTATTTACCGGACAGGTTTACAGGTGAGCCATGCGTTAAATGTCCGCCATGGTCAAGGTTCATACCCATAATCTTATCTCCAGGTTCAAGCATAGCAAACATAACTGCCATGTTAGCCTGTGCACCAGAATGTGGTTGTACATTTACATACTCACAACCAAATAACTTTTTAGCACGTTCTCTTGCAAGATCTTCTACAACATCTACGCACTGACATCCGCCATAATATCTTTTTCCAGGATATCCTTCAGCATATTTGTTTGTGAGTGGGCTTCCCATTGCAGCCATCACTGCTTTGCTTACCCAGTTTTCAGATGCAATTAATTCGATATGTGAGTTTTGACGATTCATCTCGTCTTTGATTGCATTCGCAATCTCAGGATCTGTTTTTACTATTTCTTCAAAATCATACATAGTAGTTTCCCTCCATCTCTTCTTTTGTTCCCCATTGGAAACAAGTATAGCATATATTATCTAAAAGTCAAATAATGACAACTGATTACTTTGCGGCAAATCTCCGAATAATCCAAGGTCTGACATCAGATCAATAACAGTTTTACTAACCTTTGTTCTTTGTCTGAAATCATCTAACGACAGATATTTTCCATCTTTTGCAGCGAGTTCTACCGCTTCTGCAGCTTTATCACCCATTCCGTCAATACTTGCAAAAGACGGCATTAGCTTTCCGTCGATAATCTGAAAATCTTTTGCTTTTGCACGATATAAATCAATAGGCATAAACTCCAGTCCGCGGGCATACATTTCCTGAACCAGCTTCATATCTTTTAAAGTATCCTGTTCTTTATTTGTGAGACTATCGGATCTTTTTCTGTAATCATTCATATAATAATTTAACTTTTCTTTGCCCTGGCACATAAGTTCATAAGAAAATGCATCGGCACGAATACTAAAATAAGCACCATAATAAGCGAGTGGATAATTAATTTTACAATATGCGATTCGATAAGCCATCATAACATAGGCAGCAGCATGTGCTTTTGGGAACATATAGCTAATCTTCTTGCAAGAATCAATATACCAGTCCGGTACATCTTTTTCCTTCATTGCAGTTTCCCATTCAGGCTTTAACCCCTTACCTTTTCGTACGCTCTCCATAATTGTAAAAGAAAGTGCACTATCTACTCCCTGATTGATCAAGTAAATCATAATATCATCACGAGTACAGATTGCAGTAGAAATCGTTGCCTTTCCTTGTTTGATCAATTCCTGTGCATTTCCAAGCCATACATTGGTTCCGTGAGACAAACCGGAAATTCGGATTAAATCAGATAATGATTGTGGGTTTGCATCTTGCACCATCTGGATAACAAAATCTGTTCCAAACTCCGGGATTCCAAGACTTCCAAGCGGACAGCCGCTGATATCTTCTGGTTTAATACCAAGTGCACTTGTATTATGGAACAACGAAATAACATCTTTATCATCCAGAGGAATTTTGGTTGCTACAAAAGGATTTTCTTCGTTGTATTCATTCTCCAGAGCATCAGATGTAATATAATCCTCCAGCATACGGATCATGGTCGGATCATCATGACCGAGAATATCTAGTTTTAACAAGTTATGATCAATCGAATGATAATCAAAATGTGTTGTTATGATGTCTACAGTCATATCGTTTGCAGGATGCTGAACAGGTGTAAATTCATTAATGTTATGTCCATGAGGAAGTACAACAATTCCTCCCGGATGCTGTCCGGTGCTTCGTCGGATACCTGTACATCCCTGACTGATCCGCTCTATTTCACAACGTCGTTTACGCATACCACGTTCTTCGTAATAGTTTTTTACATAACCGTAAGCTGTTTTATCTGCCAGCGTTCCGATTGTTCCGGCTTTAAAGGTATGCCCCTCTCCAAAAATAACTTCTGTATATTTATGTGCTTTAGACTGATACTCACCGGAAAAGTTCAAGTCAATATCAGGTTCTTTGTCACCTTTGAAACCAAGAAAGGTTTCAAAAGGAATGTCAAATCCTTGTTTTATTAGTTTTTCACCGCATACCGGACAATTTTTATCCGGCATGTCGAATCCACATCCTCCAGCATATGATTTTACTTCTTCAGAATCAAAATCACTATAATGACAATGTGCACAATAATAATGCGGAGATAATGGATTAACTTCTGTAATTCCGGCCATAGTAGCTACAAATGAAGAACCTACGGATCCTCGTGATCCAACAAGGTATCCATCTGCATTTGATTTCCATACTAATTTTTGCGCAATGATGTACATAACGGAATATCCATTAGAAATGATAGAATTTAATTCTTTCTCCAATCGCTTGGATACTGGTTCTGGTAAATTTTCACCATAGATTTCATGAGCACGGTTATAACAAATATCACGCAGATTCTGTTCAGAATTTTCAATGACCGGTGGACATTTGTTAGGATTGACAGGGGATATTTTTTCTATCATATTTGCAATTTTACAAGGATTTTCAATTACGACCTCATGAGCCTTTGCAGAACCTAAATATTCAAATTCTGCCAGCATTTCTTCGGTTGTACGAAGAAATAAAGGTGGTTGGTCATCTGCATCACTGAAGCCTTTTCCTGCCATGATGATACGGCGGTACACTTCATCTTCCGGGTCAAGGAAATGCACATCACAAGTCGCAACAACAGGCTTTTTGAATTTTTCCCCAAGCTGTACAATCTGTCGGTTTATTTCCATCAAATCTTCCAGGGTATTGATATTTGAGTACTTATCACTTGCAAGCATGAATTTATCATTTCCAAGTGGCTGAATTTCGTAATAGTCATAAAATTCTGCCAGTCTGGCAATTACTTGTGGTGATTTTCCATTTAATATAGCCTGATATAACTCACCTGCCTCGCAGGCACTTCCTATGACAAGTCCCTCACGATATTGGTTTAACAAACTTTTTGGAATGCGTGGACGTCGTGCATAATAAGTTAAATGAGATTCTGATATCAACTGATATAGATTGTAACGCCCAATATCATTTTTTGCCAGAATGATGATATGATGTGTTGGAAGCTTTCGAATCGCATTTGGATTCATATCACCGAATTGGTTAATTCCTTTTAATGTTGTTATATTGCGCTCTTTCAACATTTCAACAAACTTTACAAAGATTTCTGCGGTTGCTCCTGCATCATCTACTGCTCGATGATGATTTTCTAAAGAAATTCCAAGTGCTTTTGCCACAATATTTAATTTATATTTTGATAAAGTTGGAAGGAGCACTCTGGCAAGAGCCACTGTATCTACAGATATAAACTTTGGTTCAATATCCTGATAACGGCAGTTTTGTTCAATGAATCCAACATCAAAGCTTGCATTGTGGGCAACAAGTACTGCGTCTTTTGCAAATTCCAGAAATTGTGGGAGAATCACTTCAATATTTGGATACTCCATAACCATATCATCTGTAATACTTGTCAGTTTAGTGATTTCAAAAGGAATTGGTCTTTCAGGGTTTACAAAAGTACTGAATTTATCAACAATTTTGCCGTTGACAACCTTTACAGCTCCAATCTCGATGATTTTATCTTTTATGGCACTAAATCCTGTGGTTTCAATATCAAACACAACATAAACATCATCCAGTGTTTCATCTCCTGCTCCAACAGCAATTTCTGTTAGATCATCTACAACATAGCCTTCTACACCATACAGTATTTTAAATGGATCATCTTTATCCAATCGTTCTATAAAGTGATTTGCATCAGGGAAAGCTTGTGCAATACCATGATCTGTAATGGCAATTGCAGCATGTCCCCAATCGTGGGCACGACGGACAATATCCTGTGTTTCAGATACCCCATCCATATCACTCATTTTTGTATGGCAATGCAATTCTACACGCTTCACGGGACTTAAATCTTCTCTTTTCGTGGTAAAATCACCGATTTTTTTAATTCCGGTAACCGAACCGATAGATAATTCGCCATCATAACGATCAATTGTTGTTACACCTTTGATTTTTATATATGACCCCTTTCTTAAATCTTCAAGCAAATCCGGAAGTTGATCGTTACGAATAAACATTTTTACCATAATAGTATCGGTAAAATCTGTTACAGCAAACATTAAAATAGATTTTTCATTTCGGATTTCTCGAGTTTCAAAAGTAATAATCTTTCCATGAAATGTAATTTCACCCATTTCTGTCTCGACGACATCCAATCGGATTGGTTCATCCTCAAAATCCTTACCATAGATGAGATTTGGATCATTCCCTTGTTTTAACGGACGTATATAACCTTTCTTAAAATCAGATTTAAAGCTTTTACGTTCACCACTATCATTCCCATTGTCCTTTGGTTTCTTATCAACAACAGCCTTTTGAGAAACAGGTGTGGCTTTCTTTTCAGGACTGGATTCACCAGACTCTTTTTCCCTCTCTTCTCCATGAAGTTTGCGGTTTCTTGCAAAGATAGCATCTATTTCCCTCTGAATACGCTGTTCATCATATTCCAGGTTTTGGTCTTCTTTTTCTTTTTCCCGATATTCTATACGAATATCCGTCGGAATATGAAAACGTTGATTAAAAATCTCATCCAGTAACGATACAATTTCCTCTTTTCGTCCTTCTGAAACAATTGTATTTAATAATTCAAGACGCATAATTGAATTTGCTTCAAAGTGAATTTCTGCCTGTTCAAACATGCTTGCTGCAAGCACACTGACTTCTTTTAATTCTAATAAAATACTGTCATGGTATTCTACCATTAGTGCTTCTGGCGTATATTGTTCAGAAAGCTGATAATCCTCCTCAATTTTTATCGCTACAGAGGTCTTCCCAAACAGCTGCTTTTTAATGTGTTCTTCCATTCGTTTGATATAACGTTTTTGAATTAGATGCAGACTGAATAGATGAATATTTAAAAATTCTCTTGAAGAATTTGTTGTAATTTTTTTAATCTGCACATCTGCAAATAATTCTTGTATATCTTTTTCAACTTTTAACGTTGGAAATACCTCAAAAAATCTTTTGGCATTACTTACTTGTTCCAATTGTCTAACTCCCATCGAAGTGTATTCAAAAGTTCTGTTTCCGGCACTTTCTTTATAATTTCACCTTTTTTGATCAACAAGCCTTCTCCGATACCACCGGCAATGCCAAGATCAGCCTCTTTTGCTTCTCCTGGTCCGTTTACAACGCATCCCATAACTGCAACTTTAATATCAAGCGGATATTCTGAAACCATGGTTTCAACTTGATTTGCCAATTCAATCAAGTTGATTTTTGTACGTCCGCAGGTTGGACAAGATACAACTTCAATTCCGCCTTTACGAAGTCCTAAGGTACGAAGAACTAATTTTGCAGTTTTAATTTCTTCTACAGGATCTCCAGTCAATGAAACACGAATTGTATTTCCGATGCCTTCGTGTAATATAATACCAAGTCCTACAGAAGATTTGATATTTCCTGAGTAAAGTGTTCCCGCTTCAGTAATTCCGACATGTAAAGGGTATGGGCACTGACTGGCAATTAATTCGTGTGCTTTCACGCACATTAACACGTCCGAGGATTTAATGCTGACAACGAGATTGTCATACCCCATATCTTCTATCATTTTTACTTTATCTAAAGCACTTTCAACAATTCCTTCTGCTGTAACACCGCCGTATTTCTCTATTAATGGCTTTTCAAGTGAGCCACTGTTTACACCTACACGAATGGGCACATGATATTCTTTTGCCTTGTCGACAACAGCTTGTACACGATCTCTTGACCCAATATTTCCAGGATTGATTCGTATTTTATCTGCACCATTTTCAATGGCCGCAATTGCCATACGATAATCAAAATGAATATCCGCTACAAGTGGAATATGGATTTGTTTTTTTATTTCCTTGATAGCCGCTGCTGCTTCTAATGTTGGAACCGTACATCGAATAATCTCACATCCTGCTTTTTCCAGACGTAAAATCTGTGCTACAGTTGCTTCTACATCTTCAGTAGGTGTATTGGTCATAGACTGAATTGCGATTGGGTGATTTCCACCGATTATTACATCTCCAATTTTAATTTCCTTTGTCTTTTCTCTTAACATAGTTCCTCCTTTTTAAAATATCCCTCGTTTTATTTCATGATAGAAAAAACAGGGACGTTTCATATTCATCCCTGTTTATCTTTACTCTTTTTCAAATATTAACTGGCTGCCATATTCCCGGTCTGTCAGTGTCAGTTGATTCTGTTCCATATTGTAATCATAGGTTCCATCTAACCGATCTAACGCCTGAGTAATCACATCTTCTGATATGCCTTCCGAATCAGCTGCCTTTTTTACAGCATCTGTATTGAGACGTAAACTAAAAGTTTTGGTTTTAGAATCAATATCATAATCCATGGAAACTGCAATTTGATTGTCATCAAATTCATCCGGCCATTTTATAATTGCTGTGTTATTCCCTTTGATTGTCATAATTAAATCACTGTCCTCGTAATCCCATGTTCCTTCCAATGGATTCATTGTGAACATACGAACCAGGAAAAATACTGCAATCAAAATAATTACAACAGATGTGACAGACATTACGCTTCGCCAAATAATACTTCTTGTATGATCATCATTTTTTGCGAGCATGTTTTCTTCTCCTCTAATTTGTTCTTCTTTAATTATACGGATTCTCGTATTTTATGTCAATCTAATTTCATTAAGCAAATATTGTTCCGAGAACGGTATAGGATAATATAGTCATAATAACTGTTGCCACTACAAGACCAAGAACAATGGCAGGAAAAGCCTTTCTAAAACGAATTCCCAATAATGCAGCAATCAAAGCTCCTGTCCACGCTCCTGTTCCCGGAAGTGGAATGCCTACAAATGCTACTAGTCCCCAAAATTCATATTTTTCAATATTGGCACTCTGGTTCATCGCTTTATGTTCCAGTTTTTCAACTAAAGGTTTTAGTTTCTTTGTTCCTTTCATCCAATCAAAAATCTTTGTGATCAATAATAAAATGAATGGTATTGGAACCAGATTCCCAATAAAGCAAATAGGAATAGCCTGCCACATAGGTACATCTAAAAGTGCCGGTCCTGCTGCAAGGAGTCCACCTCTAAGTTCAAGAATTGGTACCATAGAAATCAAAAAAATGATGAATTCTTTCCCGACCTTTCCGCTAAGCCCTGCAATTAATCCATTTATTAATGCTTCTTTCATCTACTATCTTCCTCCATGTTCGGCAATATATTGTCTTAAGAAAGAAAAGAAAGTTTCCATCTCTTCTTTCGTACCAATTGTCACACGCAAATATTGTTCAATTCTCTCGCTTTCCCAGTATCTGACGTAAATATTGGCTTTTTTCAAAGCTGTAAATAGTTGTTTTGCATCCAGCTTTGGATGAGTTACAAAAATAAAATTGGCTTGAGATTCTGGATATTCAAATCCTAACTCTTTAAACTGCTCTTTGGCCCATTCTCTTGTTTCAACAATTTTATTTACAGTTTCTTTGAAATAAGTTTCATCTTTTACTGCTTCTGCTCCGCAAACAAGAGAAGTCTGGTTCATTGTATAAGAGTTAAACGAATATTTCACATCATTTAAATATTTAATCAAAGTCGGGTTACTGATGGCATACCCAATTCTCATACCAGCCATAGAACGAGATTTTGAAAATGTCTGAACAACAATCAAATTATCGTATTTTGAGATTAATTCCAATGCAGACTTTCCGGCAAAATCAATATATGCTTCGTCTACAATTACGATGACATCCTGATTATGTCTAATGATATCTTCTACAAAATCCAGATTTTCATAAATTGCTGTAGGTGCATTTGGATTTGGGAAAATAACGCCCCCATTTTCTTTATAATAATCTTCTTTGCAAATATGAAAATCAGCATCTAATTTCTGACATTCATATGGAATGCGATATAAATCAGCCCATACTTTATAAAAAGAATAGGTAATATCCGGAAAAAGAATTGGCTTATCTGAATTAAAAAAAGTCAGAAAACACATGGATAATACATCATCTGAGCCAACCCCTACAAATACCTGATCTTTATCCACTTTGTATCGATCAGCCAGAGATTGTGTAAGTAATTCTGCCGTCGGATCCGGATATAAGCGAAGTCGATCTAAATCCATTGACTGAAGTGCCTGTTCAACTCCTGGTGCAGGTGCATAAGGATTTTCATTTGTATTCAATTTAATTACTTTATTTTGTGGCTGTTCGCCTGGAACATAAGGCTCTACCTGGCGAATATTATTTCGTATATTTTCATTTAATCCCATGATTCTATCCCTTTCCTATAGATTATATTGTTTAGCGAGTTCGGCAAATTTAGGTAGTGAATTAACAATTGTCTCGTAGGATACACAATAAGCCATTCTTACATATCCAGGACATGCGAATGAAGACCCTGGTACAATCAGTATATTATATTTTTTGGCTTCATTACAAAATTCTTTTTCATCAGCAATCGGAGATTTTACAAATAAATAAAAGGCTCCTTCCGGTTTGATACAATCAAACCCTAGATTTTTTAATCCGTTATATAATGTTTCACGATTACGGTCATAGTAAGAAATATCTGTTTTTTCATTTAAACATGCTTTTACAACTTTTTGTTGTAAAGTCGGAGCATTTACAAAACCAAGAATACGTGTTGCCACATTAACTGCCCCGATTAGCTTTTCGCTGTCAGATGCTTCGTCCGGAATTACAAGATAGCCGATACGTTCTCCTGGAAGAGAAAGAGATTTACTGTATGAATAACCTACAATTGTATTTGCATAGTACTTTGTAAGGTAAGGTACTTCAACTCCGTCATATGCTAATTCACGATATGGTTCATCTGAGATTAAATAAATGTCTGTTCCATATTCCTTCTGTTTTTTCTCTAAAATAGCGGCCATTTTCTGAATTGTTTCCTCTGAATAAACAACACCCGTTGGATTGTTTGGGGTATTTACAATTATGGCCTTTGTTTTTGGAGATATTTTCTGCTCGAATTCATCTAGCTTAGGTTGAAAATCAGTAGTATTAGGAGAAACTTCTACAAGGACACCATCATAATTATCTGTATAACTGCGATATTCTCCAAAATATGGAGCAAATGCGATGACCTCATCGCCTGGATTGATCAAGGATTTCAAAATAACATTTAGTCCACCGGCTGCTCCTACGGTCATGGTAATATTCTTGCTACAAAAATGTGTGCCAAAGCGCTCATTCAAAGAATCTGCGATAGCTATTCTAACATCTTCATATCCGGCATTACTGTTTGTATAACCATGTAAAACTACAGGATCTTCCTCGTCTAAAAGTTCTTTGATCGCATATTTAACTGCATCCGGAGCCGGAACATTTGGATTGCCAAGGCTAAAATCAAATACATTTTCAGATCCGTATATCTTTGCCAATCGGTTACCTTCTTCAAACATTGCCCGGATTGCAGAACTATTTGCAACCATATTTTCCATTTTTTTTGAAATCATCTTTGTATCCTCCTATTTCTTTGTGACGAATCCTTTTTGTACCATAAATGCAGGCTGATACGATAATTTAGCTTTTCGAAGTCCGGCAGAACCGGCATCGTCTTCTCTATTTATATATGCATAATCTGTACATTCATGCTGAACAAACTGCTGATTGATCATTGGATAAGCACCGTCTACATCCGCAAAAGCCTTTTCGATATGAACAACAAATGTATCTTCACACATCGGCTCCCCAATTGTAAATGCTACAATATTTCCTTCTGCACGAAGAACACCACCTATAAGACCGAGTTCTTTATACAGGCGTAAGGAATTTAATGTTACACACATTTCTGCATTTTTCTCCATATCCTCATCGCATCCATTTTGCGTACGCCATTTTAAAGCCATTTGAAAACATTCTTCCACATTATCATCGTTTAATTGTTCATAGCTCCAGTCTTCATGCAGGGATTTAAATTTATTAATATGATTTCTTTTCCCATGTAGTTTCTTCCCTGCAAGAGTCATAAGTTTTTCTGAATCATATACATAATCAGCCTGATCCGGGTCGTATTGTATTTTATATACACCCGGATACCAACATTCCAGTTGTGCAAAGTTTTCTTCTGTTACATTATAAAACATAAGTGGAGTATTTTTGGTATCACTATATTGATTTAACCATTCAATTGCTTTATGAACAGAGTCATCATCTCCTGCAGGATAGGCAAAAAGAGCTTTTTCGGAATTGTCCTTGAAAACTAATGCGCCTTCAATAATGGCATACTCTACTTTATAGTGTCTGGACCAAAGATAAACATTTGCAAAAGTACGTTCACAGCTTCGGCTTGGTGATTTTTTTAAATAAGAGTGAATAATTTCTTGGTCTTCTAATTCAGGTCGTTTAAATTGGATTTTATCCATTCAAAAAATCCTTTCTTTTTGTAATAGCCACAAAACTTGCGGCCGGTAGTTGTTTAGTATATTGTCAAGTGCAAAAAGCAGCGGAAATCCCGCTGCTTAAAATGAGCTTATCGGATAAAGTTTGTTTTGATTTTCTCTTCATCCACCGGCATTTCAATACCTGCTTTTTTTCCTGCCTCGAGGCATTTCAAAAGCCATGCCATATTATTACCTAAAGTTCTCATAATCTGAATTCCCTCGGCATCCTGCTGCACTTCATCCGGTGTATTACCATGTACCATTGTCCAATAATTAGACGATACGACCGGCATCTGATGGTATGTAAAATATTTCATGATCACATCCAATGTAGCAGTTGTTCCGGCTCTACGTGCAGATGTAACGGCCGCAGCTGGTTTGTGCAACATATCTTTTCCGGCACACGAACATAATTTATCCATAAATTCAATAATCTGGCCAGATGGAGATGCCCAATAAACCGGAGAACCAACAACTAAAGCATCTGATTCAGCCATCTTCACAGCCGCTGCTTTTACATTTTCCATATCAGGATTGCCTGCCTGAAAAATTTCTGTCTCAATTCCATGTTTCTCAAGTGCTTTTGCAACAACTGTCAGAGCTGTATATGTACAGCCTGCTTTTCTTGGACTTCCGTTTAATAATAATACTTTCATTCTAGTTCCTTCTTTCCGGTCTTATTTGTTTATTCCGATTTAAGTTGTTTGTTTAATCTTCATTCATTTTTGCAAGTTTTGCAGTCTGGTCTGCAGCAATCAGACTATCAATGATTTCATCAAGATCTCCATTTAAAATGGAATCTAATTTATGCAAAGTTAATTTGATTCTGTGGTCTGTTACACGTCCTTGTGGAAAGTTATAAGTACGGATCTTCTCAGAACGATCTCCTGTACCTACCTGGCTTTTACGCGCTTCTGCTTCAGCATCATGCTGTTTTGCAAGTTCAAGTTCATAGAGACGGGCACGAAGTACTTTCAATGCTTTATCTTTATTTTTCAACTGTGATTTTTCATCCTGGCATGAAATTACAATTCCTGTCGGGATATGTGTCAGACGTACAGCAGAGTCTGTTGTATTAACGCACTGTCCACCATTACCTGAAGCACGGAACACATCGAATTTACAGTCGTTCATATCCAATTCTACATCCACTTCTTCTGCTTCTGGCATGATTGCAACTGTAATAGTAGATGTATGGATACGTCCGCCACTTTCTGTCTCTGGAACACGTTGTACACGGTGTACACCACTTTCATATTTTAATCTTGAATATGCACCCTGTCCTGAAATCATAAATACACATTCTTTAAAGCCACCGATTCCATTTTCATTAAGTGAGATCATCTCCACTTTCCAATGGCGTCCTTCTGCATAATGTACATACATACGATAAATTTCAGCTGCGAATAAAGCCGCTTCATCCCCACCGGCACCGGCACGGATTTCCACGATAACGTTCTTTTCATCGTTTGGATCCTTCGGAAGAAGTAAAATCTTCATCTCTTTTTCCAGTTCTTCTATTCGATTCTTTGATTCATTCAATTCTTCTTTTGCAAGTTCACGCATCTCTTCATCTGATTCTTCTTCTAACATCATCAGACTGTCTTCTACATTCTGCTTGCACTGTTTATATTCTTTAAATGCTTCAACAATAGGAGCCAGATCACTTTGTTCTTTCATTAAATTGCGGAAACGAGTTGCATCGTTTGCCACATCCGGTTCCTGAAGTTCTCCCATTACTTCTTCATATCGGATTACAAGATCCTCTAATCTATCAAACATAATTTCCTATATCCTTTCTAACTTCTATCATATCTATACAGATAATTCACCTCTTCGTATCATACACGCCTAATACAACCCGGTCAAGACCTGCAAGGTCTTTTTTTATCAGGACATCTCTAAATCCGGCATCTTTCATCATATTTGACACGTCTAAGCCTTGATCATGTCCAATTTCAAATATCAAATATCCATCGGCTTGTAAATATTTTTCACTTTCAGAAATGATTTTCCGATAGAAATATAATCCATCTTCCATTCCATCTAACGCAAGCATCGGATCATGTTCTCTTACTTCTTCTTGAAGTGTTTTAATTACATCACTTCGAATATATGGTGGATTCGATACGATCATCGAATATTTGTCTGTTATTTTGTCAAACAGATCGCTTTGAAGAAAATCGACAGACAAACCCAGCGATTTTGCATTTTTCCTTGCCACTTCCAGTGCCTTATCAGAAATATCAACACCGGTTCCTGTAATTTGTTTCTTATTTTTCATATAATACAAAATACTAAGTAAAATACAGCCTGAACCGGTACACATATCCAATAGATTTACGGGATTCGAGATTTCTTTTAATTTTTCTAAAGCAGTTTCCACGAGTATTTCAGTATCTTGTCTTGGAATTAATACATGTTCATTTACATGAAATTCCAACCCCATAAACTCCTGAACACCTGTTAAATGTTGAAGTGGAATATGCTCTGCACGTTTTTGAATCAGTTGCAGATATTGTTTTTGATAATTTTGGGGTACTGACTGCTGTGAATCAACAAAATAGCGTGCACGGGTAATACCTGTAACGTATTCTAATAAATACCATGCATCCAGAGAACTTTCTTGAATGGATGCATTTTTTAGTATGTCAGTTCCTGTGTTATACAGCTCTTTTAATGTCATCTTTTTTCTCCAATTGTATCTCTCACTGTTATTTTCATCAATTTTACTTTAAATCCATTTTAAAGTTATCTTTCAAATATGCTTTCCAGTCAAAGACAGCTTCTACAGCCTGAATCGCAACCTCGATCATGCTGTCATCCGGCTCCTTTGTTGTCAGATTCTGTACCCACATGCCAGGACGACTGAGAAGATTTATAATCGGATTTTCACTATTGCCTGCCAGACGGATGATTTCAAATGAAACACCGGCAATTACCGGCATCAATGCGATTCGAATTATGACACGAAGAACCTGGGATTTTGCAGTAATAAAAAAGCAAAAAATGATACTGATAATCATAACAAAAAACAAAAAGCTTGTTCCACAACGTTTATGTTGCTTGGAACTCTTTCTAACATTATCAACATTTAGCTCCATACCGTGTTCTATACAGTTGATACATTTATGCTCTGCTCCATGATACATAAATGTGCGTTGAATATCTTTCATATGTGATACGAGTGATATGTACGCAAGAAATATAGCCAGGCGGATAATTCCTTCAATTACTGTCATCATAAAATGTGAGGTAATATAATTTTTCAAAAAATTGCTGAGAAAATATGGAAGAACCATAAAAATAGCAACCGCGAGTACAACTGAAATAATGATTGTCAGGTTCATAAAAATCTGGTCTTTTTTTTCTTGTTTGCGAATTTCTTCTGCTGTCATTACTTTTTCATCTGTCTCTTCATCTTCATAAAAAGATGCTGAATAAGTAAGAGTTTTCATTCCTAAAACCAGTGAATCAACAAAACTAAAAATTCCTCGTATAAATGGAATTTTCTTACCTGTTTCCCAGGGAATCACGCTTTTATATTTTTCTACGTTTACTTCAATTTCCTGATTTGGCTTTCGGACAGCAACCGCATATTTATCTCCGTTTCGCATCATAATCCCTTCAAGAACGGCCTGTCCGCCGATATTGGATGATTTCATATCATTTCTCCTGTCTGTTCTGTTGCTGTTACTTATATTATTGATTAAAATAAACAACACGACTGATAAATTTTGAAAAAGTCAGTCGCTTCTATGGAAGCCGCTGACCATAAGGGCTGTTGTTTACAAAACACTTGCAACAAATTATTTATAAAATGATAAGAGGCTGAGATATATCTACCTCAGCCTGCATAACAAATTCTTATTTCATACCATATTTCTTGTTGAACTTGTCTACACGTCCGCGAGCCTGTGTAGCTTTCTGCTGACCTGTGTAGAATGGATGACATTTAGAACAAATTTCTACGTGAATGCTTTCGTTTGTAGATCCTGTTACAAATGTATTACCACAGTTACAAGTTACTGTTGCCTGATGGTATTCTGGATGGATTCCTTCTCTCATGATTTTCACCTCTCTATTTAAAATATAGTTATTTACTCTCTAAACAGCTATCTCAGTATAGCATAACCTTTTTGCTGTTGCAAGTTTTTTTTGTAAGTTTTTAAATAAATTTCTGACGGATTACTTTTTGTACTAATTCGGCGTTATTCGCTGTTCTGTCAAATGTATTTAACAGGTTGTCCACTGCTTCATCTGCTTTTAATCCATTTAAGGCTTTTCTTATAATATATACGGCATCCTGTTCTTCTTTTGTAAGTAAAAGATCTTCTCGTCTTGTTCCTGATTTTGGAATGTCAATTGCAGGGAATACACGTTTTTCCTGAAGCTTACGATCCAAAACCAATTCCATATTACCAGTTCCTTTAAATTCTTCGTATACAACATCATCCATTTTACTTCCTGTTTCGACCAATGCTGTTGCAAGAATTGTAAGACTACCGCCCTCTCTCATATTTCTGGCAGCACCAAAGAAACGTTTTGGCATATGCAGGGCAGCAGGGTCAAGACCTCCTGACAGTGTTCTTCCTGATGGCGGTACTGTAAGGTTGTATGCTCTTGCAAGTCGTGTAATACTATCAAGAAGGATCATAACATCTTTTCCGTGTTCTACTAATCGTTTCGCACGTTCAATTACCATTTCGGATACACGTTTATGGTGCTCCGGCAACTCATCAAATGTAGAGTAGATTACTTCAACATTTGGTCCGGCAATTGCTTCACGTATATCTGTTACTTCCTCCGGACGTTCATCAATCAATAAAATTAACAGGTGCATATCTGGTTCTGATTTCTGAACAGACAGAGCAACTTCTTTTAATAATGTTGTTTTTCCGGCTTTTGGTGGAGATACAATCATACCTCTTTGTCCTTTTCCTATTGGAGAAAGAAGGTCAACAATTCGCATTGCGGTGCTGCTTGTTGCTTCCTCTAACTGGATTCGTTTATTTGGAAAAATCGGTGTTAAATCTTCAAAATTCGGACGTTTTGCAGCTTCAGCAGGTCGAATTCCATTAATTGTGGAAACATAAAGCAGGGCACTGAATTTTTCTCCCTGTGTTTTAATTCGTGTGTTTCCAGTTAGAATATCTCCGGTTTTTAAATTGAATCTACGTATTTGGGATGGAGAAACATAGACATCATTTTCACCTGGAAGATAATTTTCGCAGCGAATAAATCCGTAGCCATCCGGAAGCACCTCTAAAATTCCATTGGCGGCTTTTCCGCTATCCAGCTGTTCAATGTCAGTTGTTTCCTTTTTCTCTTTTAGTTCTTCTTTGATTTCCTCTTTTGCCTCTGTGTTTGCAGCCTCTTGTTTATCCGCAACATCCTGTGAAAGCATAGCGTCAATCAAATCACTTTTCTTCATTGTAGAAATACCTTTCATATTTCTGGCTTTTGCAAGTTCTTTTAACGTTGCCAACGGCAATGATTCGTATTTTTCTCTTGTCATAAATACAATCCTTTCTTTTCATATAAAGTATAAAAATATGTTTTAAAAATACGTCTTTTGTATTAAATATTTGCTTTTGTAAATTTTCGGGAACTTTGGTCTGAATCGACTCAAATGAATTAAAGCTATTGTTAGTATACATCAACTGTTGCAAAAATAAAAGAGTTTTTTCAAAATTTAGAAAGGATTCCTCTCTTGCGTCTATTCTATAAGAGTGATATGATAATTTTCAGATACTATTATAATAAAGAAGAGGTACAAAAATATGACAAACAGCGAAAAAGCATTACAGATGCATGAACAGTGGAATGGTAAGATTGAAACAATAGCAAAATCGCATGTGAATTCAAGAGAAGATCTTGCCATCGCTTATACTCCGGGTGTTGCAGAACCTTGTAAAGTAATCGCACAAGATCCGGAAGCTGCATATAAATACACGATCAAATCCAATACGATTGCCGTTGTTTCTGACGGAAGCGCAGTACTTGGACTTGGTAATATCGGTGCTAAAGCTGCCATGCCGGTTATGGAAGGAAAAGCAGTTTTATTCAAAGAGTTCGGTGGAGTGAATGCAGTTCCTATCTGTCTTGATACACAGGATACAGAAGAAATCATTCGTACAGTAGTAAATATTGCACCTGCTTTTGGAGGAATCAATTTGGAAGATATTTCTGCTCCTCGTTGTTTTGAGATTGAGGAACGTTTAAAAGAACTTCTTGATATCCCTGTTTTCCATGATGATCAGCACGGAACAGCTATCGTTGTACTTGCAGGTATTATAAATGCGTTGAAAGTAACCGGTAAAGAAAAAGAGAATTGCCGTGTTGTTGTAAATGGAGCAGGTTCTGCAGGAGTTGCAATCACAAAACTTCTTTTAACATATGGTTTTCCTAATATCACAATGTGTGATATCAATGGAATTATCGGAAAAGACTCACCGAATTTAAATTGGATGCAGAAAAAAATGGTTGAAGTTACAAATTTGGAGAATAAAAAAGGAACTCTTGCTGATGCTTTAGAAGGTGCTGATATCTTTGTCGGAGTATCTGCTCCTAATATTGTTACAAAAGATATGGTAGCTTCTATGAATAAGGATGCAATTCTTTTTGCAATGGCAAATCCTGTACCTGAAATTATGCCTGATATTGCAAAAGAAGCCGGTGCAAAAGTTGTTGGAACCGGACGTTCTGATTTTCCAAACCAAGTAAATAATGTTGTTGCTTTCCCTGGAATTTTTAAAGGTGCTTTAGAAGGCCGTGCAACACAGATTACGGAAGAAATGAAACTCGCAACTGCTAATGCAATTGCAGGACTTGTTGCGGATGATGAATTAAATGAAAATAATATTTTGCCGGAAGCTTTCGATCCACGTGTGGCAGATGTTGTAAGTAAAGCTGTAAAGGACTTGATTTAATGAATCGCTGGGGTGAAAAACGTTATCATTCTATGGATTATGATCTAAAAGAACTTTATGGAGAAAAAGTATATAAGATTACACTTAATGGTGGAATGACTTGTCCAAACAGAGATGGAAAAGTTGGGCATGGTGGCTGTATTTTCTGCAGTGCTGCAGGCTCAGGTGACTTTGCCGGGTCTGCCACCTGCTCTATCACAAAACAACTTGCCATAGGAAAAGAAAATTTAACAAAAAAACGACCTGTTCATTCATATATTGCCTATTTCCAGGCATTTACGAATACGTATGCCCCTGTAGAATATTTGAGACAGATTTATATGGAGGCAATTCAAGATCCGGATGTTCAAATTCTTTCTATAGCAACGAGACCGGATTGTCTGCCAGATGATGTACTTCAATTATTAGAAGAAATCAATCAGATCAAACCGGTTTGGGTTGAACTTGGGCTTCAGACAATTCATCCACAAACTGCAACCTATATTCGTCGTGGATATCCGTTGGAAGTATTTGAAGAGGCAGTAAATAATTTGAGAAAACGAAATATTTCTGTGATCACACATACAATTTTAGGACTTCCGGGAGAAAATGAAGATATGATGCTTGAGACAATAGATTATCTTAACAAAATGGATATACAAGGGATTAAGCTTCAATTGCTTCACATATTAAAAGGAACAGATCTTGCCCTCGACTATGAAAAACAACCGTTTTGGAGTCCTACTATGGAGGAATATATTTCTCTGCTTGGAAAGTGTATTGCAAGCCTTCGTCCGGATATAACCATCCACAGGTTAACTGGTGACGGGCCAAAAGAATTACTTATAGCACCATTATGGACAAGTCAGAAAAGGACCGTATTAAATACGCTGCATCGTTATCTGAAAGAACAAGATATCTGGCAGGGAAAGGAGTATCATGTCTGAATCATTTACATTATACAAATTAATCATTCTTTATATGTTGGAAAAGGTAGATTTTCCATTAACCACATCCCAAATATCTGAATTTATTTTGGATAAGGGGTATACGAATTATTTCAAACTTCAAAGTACGATTTCTGAAATGCTGGATTCACAATTGATTTTGGCAGAGAATACCCACAATCGTACCTTATATCACTTAACAGAAGAAGGCAGTAAAACAATCGAATTTTTCCGCAATAAAATTTCACCGGAGATTCAACATGATATTGATGATTTTCTGGAAGAAAAAAGTTATGATTTGAAAGAGGAAGCTGCGGTAAAAACAGAGTATTATCTGACACCGAACCACGAATACGAGGTGCGATGTCAGATTGTAGAAAATGATTCCAGCCTCATTGATCTGAAATTGACTGTTCCCACAAAAAAAGAGGCTGAAACCATTGCAAATAACTGGAACATGCAAAGTCAGAGTGTTTATGCATCATTGCTCGCGAAGCTTTTGTAACCATTCTTTTGTTTGCTTTTCATGACCAAGATTGCCGGGTTCATAGAACCTGGCATTTTTTATCTCATCTGGTAGATATTGTTGATGTACATAATGATTTTTATAGTCATGTGCATATTGATAGCCTATACCATGTCCCAATTTTTGAGAACCTTTATAATGAGCATCTTGAAGGTGTGTCGGTACTGTTGTTTTTATATTACGCACAGATTCATTTGCCAGCATAATAGCATTCACTGCAGAATTACTCTTTGGTGCAGATGCCACATATAAAACAGCTTGTGAAAGTATAATCTGGGATTCCGGCATTCCGATCCTTTCCACCGCCTGAGCGGCAGACACTGCAACTGTCAAAGCCATTGGATCAGCATTTCCCACATCTTCTGCTGCGCAGATCATAATTCGTCTGGCAATGAATTTAACATCTTCACCTGCGTAAAGCATTTTTGCAAGATAGTAAACAGCGGCATCAGGATCCGATCCACGCATACTTTTAATAAATGCTGAAATTGTGTCATAATGATTATCCCCGGTTTTATCATAACGCACTACTCTCTTTTGGATGCATTCTGATGCAACATCTAGTGTAATATGGATCAACCCATCTTCACTTCGCGGAGTTGTCAAGATACCAAGTTCTACTGCATTCAAAGCACTTCTCGCATCACCACCGGCAATGTCAGCTAAAAACTCAATTGCATCTTTATCAATATCTGCTTTATAGCTTCCCATTCCTTTTGTTTTATCATACACGGCGCGATGAAGCAGTAATTTGATATCTTCTTTTTCTAAAGCATGTAATTCAAATACACTTGATCTGGATAAAAGAGCTCCATTTACTTCAAAATAAGGATTTTCTGTCGTTGCCCCTATCAAGGTAATGGTTCCATCTTCTACAAAAGGCAGCAGATAATCTTGTTGACCTTTGTTGAAACGATGAATCTCATCGATAAATAATATTGTTTTCTTTCCATACATGCCGAGTAAATCTTTGGCTTCTTTTACTACCTCTTCCATGTCTTTTTTACCAGCTACTGTTGCATTGATCTGTTTAAATTCAGCACTGGTGGTATTAGCAATTACTTTGGCAAGTGTTGTCTTACCTGTTCCGGGTGGCCCATAAAAAATAATTGAACCTAATTTATCAGCCTTGATCGCTCGGTATAATAATTTGTCTTTACCGATGATATGCTGTTGTCCGACTACCTCATCTAATGTTGTCGGACGCATTCTGGATGCAAGAGGAGATTCTTTTTCTTGCTTGTTTTCTCTCATATAATCAAATAAATCCATATATATCTTCCTTTCACTTCTATACAGATGAATTTCTAAATGCAGAAATGTTTTAGTTTAGAAGTAATTTATCTACAGTAACAAACTGATACCCTTCTGCCTGAAGCAAATCTACAATTCGAAGTGCTGCGATTACAGAACTGTTGTAACAGTCATGTAACAAGATAATATCATTTTCTTTTGTTTCCGTCACTACTTTGTTTACAATTTCATCCACATTTTCTGTAGTCCAATCTAACGGATCTACAGTCCACAACACTGGAATAATCATCATTTTTTTCTCTAAATTTCTTTGCCAGCTGCCGAAAGGAGGTCTCATATATTCCGGTGCTTTTCCTATAATACTTTCGATAAGATCATTTGTGTTTTTTATTTCTTCATAAGCTTCTTCATCACTTAGCTTTGTAATCTCTAAATGATGATATGTATGATTTCCTATTAAATGTCCTTCCTCATACATTTGTTTTACAAGGTTTCGATTACTATTTTGTTCAATATTTTCGCCAATCAAAAAGAAAGTGGCATGCACATTTCTCTGCTTTAACCCTTCTAATAATTTAGGTGTGAACTGAGCATTTGGTCCATCATCAAAAGTTAATGCAATCATGGGCTTCTCTATCTGTTCTTGTAAGGCTGCTTTGGTTTCCTCAAATTGTTTTGGAATTTCTCCTTTAGTTTCACTTGACTTTAAATTGAATTGTATAACGCCAAAATATTGCGAGATAAAAAGTACAGTAATAAAATAGCTGATACTGATTATTTTCGAAAAAATTTTTTCATATCTATTTATATGCATACATCGTCCTTCTCGAACACATCTATTGTAATTATATGCAAGATATTTGGCAACTCATGATTCATATTGGTGTAAAGCAGTTGTTATATTTGATTTTTTCTATACTCAGATGGTGTCATTTTCATTTTACTTTTAAATGCCTTGGAAAAATAGAGATTATTTTCAAAGCCTACGGAATAGGCAATACTCGCAATAGACAATGATGTTTCGCGTAGTAAATGTCTGGCCCGCTTAAGCCGATATTCAATTAAATACTCTTTCGGAGACTGATTTTGTATTGCCTGAAATGAACGGAAAAGATAACTTCTGCTAATTCCAACATAAGATGCAACATCTTCTACGGTAATTGGATAAGAATAGTTTGTCGAAATATAATCTTTTGCCTGTTCTACATAAACCACTTGGCTGTTTTGTACGTCTTCTTCATGTTGCGCATAATGCATAAAGGTAGACAATAATGTGTAAAGTGCTCCGGTCATTGCAACTGCTGATTCATAATCACTTCCTTTTACATCATAGATAATACCAAGTTGTTCCTGGATTAGATTATTTGGAAGTGTACCCTTTTTTATCCAGGGATGCTTTCGCCTGAAATCAGTTGCTCTGATAATAGTGTCTGCATCTTCTCCCATAAATCCAACCCATGCATATTCCCAAGGGTTTTGGCTGTCAGCATAATAACGCACTTCTGTATCGGGATATAGTATAAAGGTATCTCCTGCCGATAATTGAATAACTGCTCCATTTACTTCATACCAACCGGTTCCCGAAATGATATGATGGATACAATAATGGTTTCTTACTCCAGGACCCCACTGGTATTCCGGTTCGCACAACTGATGACCTACATTATATACAGATAACGATCCCAGTAACTTTTCTCTTGCTTTAAAAGAATATTTATATGTGTTTAACATTTTAACACCTCTTTCTACTACTTCTTATTATAAACGCTCTCCTCCTGCCAAAGCAACATTTTTACATATTTTTGCACGGATTTTTTATATACTTTTTATCGATAGACCAGTATAATAAAATTAACACGAAAACAGAAAATATATGTTTTGTAAAACGATTCTATCTGTTATAACGAAAGTGAGGATACTATATTATGCAGGAAAAACTTTTTGAAAAATTTGAAGAACTTTTTGGGGATACATCGGATGCACACCTTTACTTTTCTCCAGGACGCGTTAATCTCATCGGAGAACATACAGACTATAATGGGGGACATGTATTCCCATGTGCATTAACAATTGGAACCTACGGTGCTGCAAAAAAAAGAAACGACAACAAAATTCATTTTTATTCTATGAATCTGGATAATTTTGGTGTGATTGAAGTAACTCTTAAGGATCTTTCATATCATGCAGAATACAATTGGGCAAACTATCCTTTGGGTGTTGTATGGGCGTTTGCAGAGAAAGGATATACGCTGGATACAGGATTTGATATGGTAATCTGGGGAAATATTCCAAATGGTTCAGGATTATCCTCTTCCGCTTCTTTGGAAGTCCTTACAGGAGTTATTTTAAGAGATTTATATAATATCGATGCATTAACAATGACAGATCTTGCACTGATCGGACAATACTCAGAAAATAATTTTAATGGATGTAATTGTGGTATTATGGATCAGTTTGCTGTTGCAATGGGTAAAGCCGATAACGCAATATTCCTTGATACAAGCACATTGAAGTTTGAATACGCTCCAGTTAAATTAAAAGATGCTAAAATCATTATTACGAACAGTAAGGTGAAACATAGTCTGGTTGATTCAGCATATAATACACGTCGTCAGGAGTGTGCTGATGCACTTGCTGCATTACAGACAGTAGTTTCTATCGAGTCTCTTGGAGATTTGGATATGGAAACATTTGAAAAATATAAATCTGTGATTGGTGATCCAATTAAAGAGCAGCGTGCGAAACATGCGGTTGCTGAAAATCAACGCACGATTGATGCAGTTGCAGCGTTAAAAGAAGATAATATAGAATTATTTGGTCAATTGATGAATCAGTCTCACATTTCTCTTCGTGATGATTATGAAGTTTCATGTGAAGAAATAGACATTCTTGTAGACCTCGCATGGAATACTTCCGGAGTGATTGGTTCTCGTATCACAGGAGGCGGATTTGGCGGATGTACTGTCAGCATTGTTAAAAATGATGCTATCGACACATTTATCGAAACAATTGGTACAGCATACAAAGAAAAAGTAGGACACGAAGCCGAATTTTATACTGTAGAAATCGGTGATGGGGCAAGGAGGCTTGTATAATGGCTTTATATGAAAACATAAAAAAATTGGTACAATATGGTATTAATACTGGAATCACACCAGAGTGCGAACGAATTTATACAACGAATTTAATATTAGATTTATTTCATGAGAATAATTATGAAGATATGGATTGCGATTTAAGCAATTTAAATCTCGAAACAATTTTAAAAGAGCTATTAGATGAAGCATGTTCTCGAGAAATAATTGAAGACAGTATTACATATCGAGATTTATTTGACACAAAACTTATGAATTGTCTTCTTCCGCGTCCGGCACAGGTTCAACAGACATTTTGGCAGAAATATCAGATTTCTCCTGAAACTGCAACTGATTATTATTATAAATTCAGCCAGGACAGTGACTATATTAGAAGATATCGTGTATCAAAAGATATGAAATGGACTGTAGATACAGAATATGGTACTTTAGATATTACAATTAATTTATCTAAACCGGAAAAAGATCCAAAAGCTATTGCCGCTGCTCGCAATGCTGCTACTGTTTCTTATCCGAAATGTCAGCTTTGTATGGAAAATGAAGGATATGCCGGACGTACAAACCATCCTGCGCGTGAAAATCATCGAATCATTCCAATAACAATAAATGATTCAAAATGGGGATTCCAATATTCGCCATATGTATATTACAATGAGCATTGTATCGTATTTAACGGGGAACATACACCAATGAAGATTGATAAAAATGCGTTTATCAAATTATTTGATTTTATTAAGCAATTCCCTCATTACTTCCTTGGTTCAAACGCAGATCTCCCAATCGTTGGCGGTTCTATCTTAAGTCATGATCATTTTCAGGGAGGTCATTATACTTTTGCAATGGCAAAAGCTCCAATTATTAAACAGTTTACAGTTGCCGGATATGAAGATGTGACGGCGGGAATTGTTAAATGGCCATTGTCTGTCATTCGTTTACAGTGTGCTGATGAAAAACGCATTATTGAGCTTGCTGATCATATTTTGAACGTATGGAGAGGTTATACAGATAAAGATGCATTTATCTATGCTGAAACAGAAGGACAACCACACAATACGATTACTCCGATAGCTCGTAAACGCGGTGATTTGTATGAACTTGATCTTACTTTGAGAAATAATATTACAACAGAAGAGCATCCTCTGGGTGTATACCATCCACACGCAAATCTTCATCATATTAAAAAAGAAAATATTGGATTAATTGAAGTAATGGGACTGGCTGTCCTTCCTGCAAGATTGAAGGGGGAACTTGAAACTTTAAAACAATATATTTTAGAGGGAAAAGATATTCGTTCGAATGAATCAATTGAAAAACATGCAGAATGGGTAGAAGAATTCCTTCCTAAATACACAGATGTTAATAAAGATTCAATTGATGAAATTTTACAGCAAGAAGTTGGAAAAGTCTTCTGTCAGGTTCTTGAAGATGCCGGTGTTTACAAGTGTAATGAAGATGGATTAATGGCATTCTATCGTTTCATTGAAGCGTTATAAATATTAAATAGTACTGTCTGATATCATAAAAATATCCGGATAATTTGTGAACAACAGATTATCCGGATATTGATTTTATTTCTTTTTATTTTTTTTTGCTTTTTTTCTTATACTATATCCAAATGTTCCGAGTTTTTTACCTAACCCGAGATATTCTCCATGAGAATATGCCAACAGACCGGTATTATTCAGTTCAAACTTATTTTGTTCATTTAGATATGCCTCGTCTGCATGAACTGCTGTGACATTTGCTAAGAACATATGATGGCTTCCCAATTCTTTGATTTCAACTACTTTACATTCAATATTTACAGGTGATTCTAAAATCAAAGGACTATATTCCAGTGTTTCGGCCTTTACTTGATGTAAATTCATTTCCTTCCATTTGTCTACATCGCGTCCAGATTTTACTCCACAATAATCCGTAGCTTTTACCAATTTTTCTGTTGTCAGGTTGATGACAAACTCTCCGCTTTCTTTAATCATCTGATACGAATAACGTTCCGGGCGTACCGAAATATATACCATTGCCGGATTCGTGCAAATTGTGCCCGTCCATGCAACAGTAATAATATTTGTTTCGCCTTGTTTATTTCCAACACTAACCATAACAGCTGGAAGTGGGTAGAGCATATTCCCAGGTTTCCAAAGTTGTTTACTCATTATTATGTCTCCTTTTATTTACTGTTGCAATGCCTCAACAATTGCAGGTACGAGTTGTTTCTTTCTTGACACAACCCCTTTTAAATATAATGTATCTGATTTTCCGTTTAAGTCAAAAGCACTGATTGCCTTCTCTCTCGCTTCTGGACCCACACACAGCAATTCTGATGATTCTGTCATAATATTGGTAAGCATAAAGAAAATCATATCCAGGCGATGATTTTGCCTGATTTTATCTAATTCGGATTCAATTTGTGTTTTAATCTCCGTCAGCTCTTTAGCACTCATAGAGTTCACCTGACCAACGCCAAATACAGTGTCATTTACTGTAAACTGTTTGAAATCAAGGAAACAAATTTCTTCTGCACTTTTGCCCTGAAGATTGCTTCCCGCCTTAAACATTGCCTGAGCAAGCTCTTCCATGTTAATGCCGGCAATCTCTGCAAGTTCTTTTGCCGCATCTTCATCTAATAAAGTACAAGTTGGAGAACGGAATAATAAAGTATCAGAAATAATTGCAGAACAAAGTAATCCGGCAATTACAGGATTCACAGATTTATTATATTCTTGGTACATCTGATAAATTATGGTTGCAGTACATCCTACCGGCTGATTACGGAAAATAACAGGACCGATTGTCTGAATACTGTTTAATCTGTGATGATCGATAATCTCCAATACATCAGCCTGCTCAATTCCATCGACAGCCTGGCTTTCCTCATTGTGATCGACGAGGATCACCTGTTTTTTACGGCAATTTAACAATCGTCTACGAGAAATAAATCCTTGAAAATCTCCATTTATATCTACGACAGGGAAATCACGATATTTTTTACGTGCCATAACTTCTTTTACATCATCCACATAATCTTTTGGATAAAAAGTAATCAATTCGTCTTTTGTCATAAAATGGCGAACAGGAATACTTTGATTGATTAAACGTGCAACAGTAAATGTATCATGAGGGGATGCGATTACAACAATTTCTTTTTCTTTAGCCTGTTTGAGAATTTCATTTGGAATTCTGGCATCACCACAGACCACCATACAGCTTACATTGATATCAATAGCAAGCTGCTGTGCTTCGATACGATCTCCAAGGATTACCAAATCATCTTCATCAACAAAATCTGACATCAACTGGCGACTTGATGCTGCGATAGCGACTTTTCCCTTTGATACATAACTGTGTTCATTTCCGGAAATAATCTTGCCATCTATCGTTGATGCAATATTCCGATATTGTGTCTTTGATCTTGCAAGAATATTACTATCATATACATCCATATAAGATCTGGCAATATCTCCTACTGTGATCAAGCCTTCGAGTTTATTATTACGGCCAATAGGAAGGGTTTTGATATTCAGTTCTTTCATTTGTGCCCAGGCTGTTTTTATAGATACTGAACCATTTAAATTCTCAGCTCGTCTTAAATCTACATCTCTTACCTGTACACGCAGATCAGAAAGCAACTTAGGAACTTCAACTCCAAAATATTCTAATACATATTGTGTTTCTTCGTTTAAACGTCCTGCTCTTCTTGCAACATAATGTTTTCCTGTCAATTCTTTTTTTAATGCTGCATATGCAATTGCAGAACAAATAGAATCTGTATCCGGGTTTTTATGCCCTACGACATAGATTTTGTTTTCATTCACTTCTTGTGACATAAAATTCCTCCAGTTTTTACGTTCTTTTATTCATATTCTATCACGATTTTTTTACTACAACAACCGGAAGGCATAAATCTGAGAGATGTTTTTCATTAGATACAATCGTTACAAAGAAGTTGTAATAATTGAAATAGCTTACTCACAGAGATTGTATTTTCTTTTATAAATATGATATACTTAAGATAATCTAATCGTATTTATTGCGAATTTAAAGAGAAAAAGAGGTGCTACAATGAGTGAAGAAATGAAAGTAAATGAAGTGCAAACAGAAGAAACAATGGCTGATTACGAAGAGCATTTTGATGATGCCAATCCATGGAATCGCGTTTATAATTATTTGGAAAATAAAACCGTACTTCATGTAAAAGTAGAAGGAATTGTTAATGGTGGCGTTATCGTTATGATAGAGGGACTTCGTGGATTTGTTCCTGCATCAAGACTTTCTTTATCTTATATTGAAGATTTGGAAACATTTTTATTAAAAGACATTGATGTTCAGGTGATTGATGTTGATCAGGCAAATAATCGTCTTGTTCTTTCTGCCCGTGAACTGCTTAAAGCAAAAGAGAAAGAGGAACGTGAAGCACAACTGGCTTCTGTGCAAATAGGATCTGTTATGAAAGGTGTTGTAGAGACACTTCAGAATTATGGAGCTTTTGTTAAATTAGAAAATGGTTTGTCCGGACTAGTTCACATTTCTCAGATATCACAAAAGAGAATCAAGCAGCCTTCAGATGTCCTCAGTATTGGCGATGAAATCGAAGTGAAAGTAATTGGCATTAAAGATGGAAAAATTAGTTTAAGTAAGAAGGCTTTAGAAGAGATTGAAGAGGAAGAAGTGGAGGAAAATGTAGAAATTCCAGAAGCAGAAGAAATCGGAACCAGTCTCGGTGATTTATTTAAAAACATTCAGTTATAGGCATAGCCCTAAAAAGAGATACCCATATTTGTACAGTGTGTACTAATATGAGTATCTTTTTCTTTATTCATGTTTATGATTGCAGTGCCCACCGCAATATTTACAATCGCCTCCACATTGAATTGATTTTCCATTCTTTTTATCTTTTATCATACTCTTAATAATTGCAATAACAACACATAATAAAATAAGACCTACAATTGCTGTTCCCATAGCTATACCCTCCTAATAATCTTATATTAAAAAAATATTTTTTATTTCCTTACAAGGTTAGCATACTCTAACCGTTGTAATATGTCAAGTACTGTTTACAATTCCCACTAATTCATGTTATAATTACTATATATTATAAAAATCAGAGGTGAGTTATTATGATACATTCAAATGAATCTGCTGAAAATTATTTAGAGACAATTCTCGTACTTAGCAAAACTCTTCCTGTGGTACGTTCTGTAGATATAGCAAATGAGTTAAATTTCAAGAAATCAAGTGTCAGTGTCGCAATGAAAAAATTACGTGAAAGCGAACATATTACAGTAACTCCACAAGGCTATATTTATCTCACAGAAACCGGAAAGGAAGTTGCAAACAAAATTTACGAGCGACATTTATTGCTCTCTTCATGGTTGGAACGACTGGGTGTTTCTCCAGAAGTTGCTGCTGAAGACGCATGCCGTATGGAACATGTTATCAGCACCGAAAGCTTTGAGGCTTTAAAACGCCATATCGCTCGATAGGCCAATTTTATAATGGGAGCTTTCCTGTTATATAAAAGATACTCAAATCAATTTCCGAATAGAACAGGAATTTGATTTGAGTATCTTTTTTACAATCTACGCAATAGAAAGTACTTTATAATCTTTATCTTCTACTGCTTTTGTTAAAATTTCATCTGAAACATCTGCTGATAAAGTAACAATTGCAGTTCCTGATTCATGACTTACCTCAGCCATCTCAACCCCATCCAGTGCCTCTAATGCTTTCTTTACAGCTGCTTCGCAGTGTCCGCACATCATTCCTTCGATTTTCATTGTTTTCTTCATTTCTTTTTTCTCCTTTATTATTTTATTTTTTTGTTTCTTTTTTTTATCTTTTCTTGCATCGTAAATATTTACAAAATTCAGTCGCAACGCATTTGTTACCACACAAAAGCTTGATAAGCTCATAGCGGCTGCACCAAACATCGGATTTAATTTCCACCCAAAAACAGGATACCATAAACCTGCCGCTAATGGAATTCCAATTATATTATAAATGAATGCCCAAAATAGATTTTCATGAATATTTTGAAGTGTCGCCTTACTCATTCGAATTGCAGCAGGTACGTCTGTCAGCTTACTCTTCATCAATACCACATCCGCTGCATCAATAGCAATATCTGTTCCTGCACCAATTGCAATACCAACATCTGCTCGTGTTAATGCCGGTGCGTCATTAATTCCATCTCCTACCATAGCGACTTTTCCATGTTGTTTTAATTTGCGGATGACTGCTTCTTTTTCGTTTGGAAATACATCTGCTATAACGCGGTTGACTCCTGCCTGTTTTCCGATAGCCTTTGCTGTTCGTTCATTATCGCCGGTCAACATAACAACCTCGATTCCCATATTCTGTAATTCTTTTACTGCTTGAGGACTATCCTCTTTTATTACATCTGCAACAGCTATCATGCCAATAAATTGGTTGTCACTACAGAAAAACAAAGGTGTTTTTCCTTCTTCTGCAAATATCTGTGCCTGTCGTTGTATGTCTGTAGAAATGATTGCCTGAGAATTGATGAAATTTTCATTTCCACCTGATAAAAGTTTGCCGTTTAATCTTGCTGTTAATCCATTGCCTGGAACAGCTTCGAAATCTTCTACATTTTGAATCGGAATACTATATTCTTTGCTTGCTGATAATATAGCAGTTGCAAGTGGATGTTCACTCTTAGCTTCCAGTGCAACTGCCTTTTCTAATAATTCAGTTTTTGATATGCCATCAGCAGTGATGATATCAGTTACGTGTGGTTCTCCACATGTAATGGTTCCCGTTTTATCCAACGCAATTATGTTAATTTTCCCGGTTTCTTCCAAAGAAACTGCCGTTTTAAACATGATTCCATTTTTTGCTCCGATTCCATTTCCCACCATAATAGCAACCGGAGTCGCAAGACCAAGAGCACAAGGACAACTAATTACAAGAACGGATATTCCTCTTGCTAAAGCAAAGCCGATATCTTGTCCGGCAAACAGCCAGATTATTGTGGTTACAATAGCAATACTAATTACTGTTGGAACAAAAATCCCAGATACTTTATCAGCAATCTTAGCAATTGGAGCTTTCGTGGCTGCCGCATCGCTAACCATCTGTATAATCTGAGAAAGCGTTGTATCTTCACCGACTCTTGTTGCTTCACAGGTAATAAAACCAGATTGATTTAATGTTGCAGCAGATATTGCATCTCCTTTTTCTTTGTCTACAGGGATGCTTTCTCCTGTTAAAGTTGATTCATTCACTGCACTGCTTCCACTGATTATTATACCATCTACAGGTATATTTTCTCCGGGACGAACAACAAATATATCGCCTTTTTTTACCTGATCAATGGATACTTCCTGCTCTGCACCATCAACTAAAATAACTGCCTTTTGAGGAGCGAGCTTCATAAGACCTTTTAATGCATCTGTTGTTTTTCCTTTCGAATGTGCTTCTAGCATCTTTCCTACAGTAATTAATGTTAAAATCATGGCTGCAGACTCAAAATAAAATTCATGCATCCATGACATTACCGCATCCATATCCATACGGATTTGTGCATCTGTCATTGCAAATAATGCAAATGTACTATACGCAAAAGATGCTCCGGATCCCAATGCGACAAGTGTATCCATATTTGGTGCTCTGTGAAGTAATCCTTTAAAACCACTGATAAAGAATTTTTGATTGATTACCATAATTGCAATAGTAAGTAATAATTGTATCAGTCCCATTGCGATGTGATTTCCATTAAGCCATGTTGGAAGCGGCCAGTTCCACATCATGTGTCCCATAGAAAGGTACATGAGCGGAATTAAAAAACAAAGGGATATAATAAGACGTTGCCGTAGCTTTGGGGTATCTCTGTCTTTTAAAATGTCGTCTGCATTATCAACAGTATGTTTCCCTTTTTCACTTCCTTTTTTTGATGCCCCATATCCCGCATTTTCTACTGCTGAAATTATCTTTTCAGCGGATGCTGTACCTTCTACACCCATTGAATTTGTAAGTAAACTCACTGAACAATTGGTAACACCCGGAACAGCAGACACTGCTTTCTCTACTCTGGAACTGCAGGCAGCACAACTCATTCCTGTAATATTATATTGTTCCATACCTTCTCACCTCTCGTTGTTGTAAATCCATTGTTCAATCATTTCATCAATTTCTGTAATGTATTTACCAGTTCATTTATCGTTTCATCTTTACCTGCACGTATATCATCTGCTACACAAGTACGAATATGATTCGAAAGGAGTACTTTATTAAAGCTGTTAAGTGCTGCATTTGCCGCAGATACTTGAATTAATATATCTGGACAATACGCATCCTCTTCTACCATTCTTTTAATTCCACGAATCTGACCTTCTATTCTACTTAGTCGATTGATTAAATCTTTATACTCTTTTTCACTACGCTCTTTTGTCTTATGACAACAACATTCGTTTTTTTCATCCATATATATCATCTCCTTTACATCTCTACAAAGATTATATACCCCCATACGGTATATTTCAAGTCCTAAAAATATTTTTGATTGAAATAAAAAAGCATAGATTATAACTTTATCGAAATAATCCATGCTTTTTATAATGATTGGTAAATAAAATTAAAGTTCAATATCTTTTATATACGGATTTGTTATATCATAGAAACGCTCTTTTTCAACAGCTTCGGCCATTTTTGTGTCAATTGGCATCTTTCCTAACACTGGCACACCATATGATTCTGCAATCTCATCTATATGACTTTCTCCAAATATTTTGATTTCCTTACCACAATCCGGACATTTAACATAACTATAATTTTCCACAATACCTAATACTGGTATGTTCATTTGTTTTGCCATACCATAAGCTTTCTTTACGATCATCTGAACTAAGTCCTGTGGAGATGTTACAATTACGATTCCGTCAACTGGGAATGACTGAAATACAGTCAATGGAACATCACCTGTTCCAGGTGGCATATCTACAAATAAATAATCAATATCATCCCAGATTACATCTGTCCAAAACTGTTTTACAACGCCTGCAATAATTGGTCCCCTCCAAATAACAGGAGCTTCTTCATCATCTAATAAAAGATTAACAGACATAATCCGAGTTCCGTCTTTTGCAAGTGCCGGGAAGATTCCCTCTTCGCTTCCTTTGGCCTGCCCATGAATACCATACATTTTTGGAATGGATGGTCCTGTAATATCAGCATCTAAGATACCGACATTATAGCCTTTTTCTCTCATCATACGTGCAAGCGAAGCCGTTACAAAAGATTTCCCAACCCCGCCTTTTCCACTAACAACACCGATTACACGCTTCACACTTGAATATGGATTTGCCGGTTCTCTCATATCAGTTTTTTTACTGCTGCACCCATCTGCATGTGCACAAGTAGCACATGACTCTTCTGAACATCCCTGAGTCTTTGTCTCTTCTGACATATCATATACCTACACTTTCTTAAAAATATATATAGCATAAAGCCATTGTATCTTAATCTTCAAATATTTGACGTATACTGTCATAATGAAGAAAGATTCCTTGTTTTGCATATTGTTTTACTTCATCAATTGTTGCAATTGAAAATTCTGACACTTCTTTATCTTGAACTTTTACATCTTTATCGTCAAAATCTAAAATAAATTTATAAATATCTACGAAATAATTATTTTTCTCATCTGGGTTGATGCGCTTATAAGAAAAAGCGTAACCACCATCTGCGCTGGAAACATCGATTCCGGTTTCTTCCTTAATTTCTCTTATTATAGCATCCTTGGATTCCTCTCCTGCGTTTACCCCACCGCCTGGAACTTCCCACCATCCAGCGGCCCATTCTTTATCCATACGACGACGAGTGATCAGATATCTTCCATCCGGTCTTTGCAATACTCCAAGTACGGTTAAATGAAATTCATCTGGCTTCATATTCCAGTCATTTCTTTTCATTGTCCGACCTGTTTTTTCTTTCTTTTCATTATAAATATCCCAAAATTCCATGCTTGATCTCCTCTCGTCTGTTGGTTTATAATCTGTTTTATTATATCACAATGAGCATAAAAAAACCACTGATAGCACTAAATCTAACAATGGTTTTTATCATTGAAATCACTTTATAATGACTGAATCGCCAAAACTGTTACCCGATAGTCTTCATCTAATTTCTTTAACATCTCAGCCGTAACATTCTGTTTTCCGTCACGAAGAGCTTCTGTTACAGCAATACTTGATTCGCTTAAATATCCGAGTCCTAAATTCTGGCATACACCCTTCAAAGTATGTGCAGCACGAAAGGCTTCTGAATAATTCTGATTATTCAAATTTTCATGCAACTGCTCATAACTTTTGTCATCTAAAAACTTGCCTAAAAATCTTCGTATCAAGTTTTCACTCTGCAATCTTCTTAACACATCCTGATAATCACCGCCACATGATGTGTAACATTCTTCTAATGTCATTACTCGTCTCCCCTATTCCTCAAAGGCCTCTTTCACTTTGTCCATGAATTTTTTCTTGCTTTTCCCTTTATTCTTGTCTGTAGCATCCGTATTTGCAGACTCTTGTTTTAAAGTATTACCGGAAAGCATATCGAATTTTCGCAAAGCTTCTTTTGCTTCAGCACTAAGTTTTTCAGGAGTCTGAATCACTAATGTTACATAATGATCACCTCGTACCTGAGCATTTCGTAAAGAAGGAACTCCTTTTCCTTTTAAACGAACCTTAGTATCTGTTTTTGTTCCAGGTTTTACTGTATAAATAACATCACCATCTACAGTAGGAACGCGAATATCTGCTCCTAAAGCAGCCTGAGCAAATGAAATAGGAACTGTTGAGAAAATATGCATATCCTGTCTCTGGAAAATAGGATGGCGAGATACATTTACTTCCACAAGTAAATCTCCTCTAGGACCACCATTTACACCTGGTTCGCCTTTTTCACGAATTCGCACACTTTGACCATTGTCGATACCGGCAGGAATCGTAACTCGGATTTTTTTCTTGCTTGATGTATATCCTGTTCCTAAACATGAAGAACATTTCTCTTTAATAATTTTACCCGTTCCATTACAATTTGGACATGTCTGCACATTCTGCACAGTTCCAAAAAATGATTGTGACGAATAGACAACCTGACCTTTACCGCCACATTTTGGACATGTTTCCGGAGATGTTCCAGGTTTTGCACCGGTTCCGTTACATGTAGTACAAGGATCCTTTAATACTAATTCCAATTCTTTTTCACAGCCGGAAATTGCCTCTTCAAAAGTAATTCGAATGCTCTTGCGGATATTCGCACCTTTCATTGGACTGTTTGAGGCACGACCACCTCTTCTGCCACCACCGAAAATATCTCCAAAAATATCTCCAAAGATATCTCCAAAATCAGCTCCATTAAAATCAAAGCCACCAAAGCCACCGCCGGCTCCACCTGCACCACCTTCAAATGCTGCATGACCAAACTGATCATATTGACGACGTTTATCTGCATCGCTGAGGACGGCATACGCCTCAGAAGCTTCTTTAAATTTCTTTTCAGCTTCAGCATCTCCAGGATTCATATCTGGATGATATTTTTTTGCCAGAACACGATATGCTTTTTTGATTGCTGCATCATCTGCATCTTTGCTTACGCCAAGCACTTCGTAGTAATCTCTTTTTGATTCCGCCATAATCTATACTACCTTTCATTTCTCTTACTAAGTTACATAAACGTTTACAATCTACCACAAACTACAACAAATTGCAACGTGAAAATCTACGAAACCATTTGACCGGTTTCGTAGATAAAGTGTTACTGTCTACAAAATCTGTAAACAGTAACACAATGTGTTTATTTAAATGTGTCATACATTTTATTAAACTTCTTTATAATCTCCATCTACGACATCGTCACCCTGGAATCCTTCAGGAGCCGGACCTGCTTCTGGTGTAGGACCTGCCTGTGGACCTGCCTGACCAGCTGTCTGTTCATACATCTTTGTAAAGAGCTTCTGAGCACTTTCCATCAATTTATCTTTTGCAGCTTTAATTTCTGCTACCTGCTCATCTGTAGTCTCTTCTGGAGTAGATTTAGCAAGCAAATCTTTCAATGCCTGACAATCAGCTTCTACAGCTGCTTTATCAGTTGCATCTAATTTGTCACCGACTTCTTTAATCGCTTTTTCTGTCTGGAATACCATAGAATCAGCTTCATTTCTTGTGTCGATAGCTTCTTTACGTTTCTTATCCTGTGCTTCAAACTCAGCTGCTTCTTTTACAGCTTTATCGATATCAGCATCTGACATGTTAGAGCCTGCTGTAATTGTAATATGCTGTTCTTTTCCAGTTCCAAGATCTTTTGCGGATACATTAACGATACCATTTGCATCAATATCGAATGTAACTTCAATCTGTGGGATTCCACGTGGAGCCGGAGGAATTCCATCCAGTCGGAACTGTCCGAGTGATTTATTATCTCTTGCGAACTGTCTTTCACCCTGTACAACGTTGATATCTACGGCTGTCTGATTGTCTGCTGCTGTAGAGAAAATCTGGCTCTTCTTTGTTGGAATTGTTGTATTACGCTCAATCAATCTTGTAGCAACACCACCCATTGTTTCGATTGACAATGACAATGGAGTTACATCAAGAAGAAGGATATCTCCTGCGCCGGCATCTCCTGCAAGTTTACCTCCCTGAACAGAAGCACCAAGTGCTACACATTCATCTGGGTTCAGAGATTTGCTTGGCTCTTTACCTGTCAGACGTTTTACTTCTTCCTGTACTGCTGGAATACGAGTAGATCCACCTACAAGAAGAACCTGACCTAATTCAGAAGCTGTGATTCCTGCATCGGAAAGTGCACGACGTACAGGTTCAGCTGTTTTTTCAACTAAATCACGAGTTAATTCGTCAAATTTAGCTCTTGTAAGATTCATATCAAAATGTTTTGGACCTTCTGCTGTTGCTGTAATGAAAGGAAGGTTAATATTTGTTGTTGTAGCTGAAGAAAGCTCTTTTTTTGCCTTCTCTGCTGCTTCTCTTAATCTCTGAAGTGCCATCTTATCTGTAGATAAGTCTACGCCTTCTTTTGCTTTAAAATCAGCAAGCATATAATCTGTAATCTTCTGGTCGAAATCATCTCCACCAAGTCTGTTATTTCCGGCTGTAGATAATACTTCAATAACTCCATCACCAATCTCGATGATAGATACATCGAATGTACCACCACCTAAATCGTATACCATGATTTTCTGCTCTTTTTCGTTATCAAGACCATAAGCAAGTGCTGCTGCTGTAGGCTCGTTGATAATACGTTTAACATCAAGTCCTGCAATTTTACCGGCATCTTTTGTAGCCTGACGCTGAGCATCGTTAAAGTAAGCAGGTACTGTGATGACAGCCTCTGTTACTTTTTCTCCAAGATATCCTTCTGCATCAGCTTTCAGTTTCTGAAGAATCATTGCAGAAATCTCCTGTGGAGAATACTTTTTGTCATCAATTGTTACTTTGTAATCTGTACCCATCTCTCGTTTGATTGAAGAGATAGTTTTGTCTGCATTTGTTACAGCCTGACGTTTTGCAGGTTCACCAACAAGACGTTCTCCTGTTTTTGTAAATGCAACAACAGAAGGTGTTGTTCTTGCTCCTTCTGTATTTGCGATAACAGTTGGCTGACCACCTTCCATTACGGCAACACAACTGTTTGTTGTACCTAAGTCAATACCAATAATTTTTCCCATGATATTTGTCCTCCTAATTTATCATTCTAAATTTACTGATTTACTACTTCTAATTTGCTACTTTTACCATGCTGTGTCTTACAACACTGTCACGATATGTGTAACCCTTCTGGAACTCTTCCACGACGATATTCTCGCCCACCTCCTCATCTTCTACGTGCATAACTGCATTGTGAAAATCAGGATTAAATTCCTGTCCGACAGCCTCGATTGGTTTTACACCTGCTTCATCGAGAGTTGTCATTAACTGTTTGTAAATTTTATCCATTCCTTCCATGAAAGGATGTGATTTATCTTCCTCTGACACAGCTGCCAGTCCGCGTTCAAAATTGTCCACGACGGGAAGAATTTTATCTATGATATCTTTCGCTCCTATTTCGTACATCTGTTTTTTCTCTTTATCTGTACGCTTGCGGAAGTTATCAAACTCAGCCATTTGACGAGTAAGACGATCTGTTAATTCTTCAATCTTTTCGTCTTTCTTGTCTTTCTTGTTTTTCTTACCAAATAATTTTTTTCCAGATTTCTCTGTCTCTTCTAATGATTCATCTTCTAAGGTTTCTTCTTCAGAGTCATCAGCTTCAACAGCCTCTTCTGTCACCTCTTCAGATTCTTCTTCAACAGTTTGTGTGGCTTTTGCTTTTGCCTCTTCTACTGCTTCTTTTACCATATCTTCCTGACTCATTTTTTCCTCCACCAATTTTATTCTATATCCTGTTCGCTTAAATCTCTACGATTTAAAGTGTCCAGTTCATTCTTCAATGTCTGTAATGTCTTCATTACATGTTCATAATCCATACGCTTCGGACCAATAATACCGATTGTTCCACGCATTCCTTCGCCTAACTCATAAGTAGCTGTTACAACACTGCAATCTTTCATTGTCTTGACCGGAGTTTCATCGCCAATGTAAACTTGTATTCCTGTATTCTCTTCATTTGAAAGAGTTTCTGTAACCAGTTCTGCAAGCTGTTGTTTTTCCTCAAAGGCACTTATTATTTCCTGTGCACTCTGTTTATCGCTTAATTCCGGATACTTAAAAATATTTGTCGCACCACATGTATAAATTTCCATATCATCTTCTACATGAATAATATCTGCAACAGCATCCAGCACATCGCTGATTACTTTACTGTGAATACCTGCCTGATCTTTTAATCTGGCGATCAGCCCAAGGTTAATTTCCTCAATAGACATGCCATTGAGGGAAGTGTTCAGAAGCATATTCAACTTTAGCATCGTCTCATTGCCTAACTCTTCATCAACTTCGATAATCTTGTTTTTGATTACATTTCCCGTCATTACAATAACTGCAACAATCTGTTCTGGATCCACCTGTGATAATTGAATGAATTTCAATGTATTCTTATGGTTGATCGGAGCAGAAATCATGGTTGCATAATTTGTATTATTTGCAAGTACTCTCGCTGCTTGTTTTAATACTTTATCAACCTTATCAGATTTTTCTAAAACAACATTTTTCAAATCTGATAATTCTTGTTCCTTATCGGCCATCAACATATCTACATATAACCGATATCCTTTATCCGAAGGAATTCTTCCGGCAGAAGTATGTGGTTGGAAAATATATCCCATATCCTCTAAATCTGCCATCTCGTTTCGAATTGTTGCTGAACTTAAATTCAAGTCGGTTGATTTCGAAAGAGTTCTTGAACCTACCGGCTCTCCGGTTTCAAGATAATTCTGGATAATTGCTTTAAGTATAATATGTTGTCTATCTGTTAATTCTATATCCATCTTCTTAAAACCTCCTCTTTCTTCGCTATTAGCACTCCACTTATTTGAGTGCTAACACCTTACAAGTAATAAGATAGCACCTTGATTTCCGTTTGTCAACACTGTTTATCATTTTTTTATAGAAATAAAAATTTATTATATATTTCTATAAAAAAGAAAAAACTCTGACATAAACAATCAAAGTTTTTCTTACTTTTATTAGTATTTGATTTTATGAAAGTAAAAATTCAGATAATACATAATTGCTGATATCCATTCCTCTGTGAGTAAGCATGAGATTATCTTCTTTACTTATTATCAATTCATCTTCTTCCAACCTTTTTATTATACTTCCATAAACTTCCCCAATTTCTTTACCAAAAAACTTGTGAAACTTATTTTTTGAAATTCCAGCTGTTTTTCTCAATCCCAAATACATAAATTCTTCCATTTGATTTTCTAATGTTAAGTATTCATGTTCTATTTCAATCGCTTGTTTTTGATTAATGGTTTGAATATATTTATCTCGATTCTTAATATGATTGAAACGGATTTGTTCTTGTATTTCTGAAGTATTTTTATTTTGAATGGAAATCAGAGAGGCTGCACCAGCACCAATTCCAAGATATTCCACTCTGTCCCAGTATCCAAGATTATGCCGACACTCTTTTCCCGGGTATGCATAATTGGATATCTCGTAGCGGTGCATTCCACAACTTTCTAACATTTGAATGGTCATCTCTCCCATTGTATATTCATCATCTTCGGAAGGAAGTTTCCAGTCACCCGCATCAAATTGACCTTTACAATACCACTCATAAAAGTTCGTTCCTTCTTCTAATATCAAACTATATGCAGAAATGTGTTCAGGGTTAAGTGTTAGAATCTTTCTCAGTGTATTTTCCCAGCTTTTTAAAGTTTGTCCAGGAAGTGCTGACATCAGATCAATATTTCTATTCTTAAATCCTGCTTGTTCAACAGCTTCCCATGTATTTAAAAAATCTTCGTAAGTATGAATTCTTCCCAACATTTTCAATTCTTTATTTTCTGTTGATTGCAATCCGATACTCACACGGTTGATACCTGCCTGTTTATAGCTTCTTAATTTTTCAATGTTTACAGTTCCTGGATTCATCTCCATTGTAATTTCTGCAACAGGATCGATGGTAAAAATCTGATTTAGATTTTCAAAAATTAGTTTCATCTGATCTGCTGTCAAAAGAGACGGTGTTCCTCCTCCGAGGAAAACCGTCTTTACTATATATTCTTTTGCAAAATCTTTATAACGATTAATTTCTTTACATAAAGCCTGAACATAAGCATTTAATTCTTCTTTTGTTCCACTTGCAGAAAAGAAATCGCAATAATTGCACTTTCTTACACAAAATGGTATATGGAGATATAATTCTAATTCTCTCTTCATATTAATCTTCATCTAATTTCAATACACTCATAAATGCTTTTTGTGGGATATCTACATTTCCGACTTGACGCATTCTCTTCTTACCTTCTTTTTGTTTTTCGAGAAGTTTTTTCTTACGTGAGATATCACCACCATAACATTTAGCAAGAACATCTTTTCGCATTGCTTTAACTGTTTCTCTGGCAATTACTTTTCCACCGATTGCTGCCTGAATCGGGATCTCAAACATTTGTCTTGGAATTTCCTGCTTTAATTTCTCACACATTTTGCGTCCACGTTCATATGCATTAGAACTATGAATAATAAATGAAAGTGCATCCACTTCTTCTTTATTAATAAGAATATCCAATTTGACAAGTTCTGAACGCTCATATCCTAACATCTCATAATCAAAAGATGCATAGCCTCTGGAACGAGATTTTAATGCATCAAAGAAATCATAAATAATTTCATTAAGTGGAAGGTGATACGTTAATACAGCTCGTTTTTCTTCAATGTATTCCATTCCCTGATATACACCGCGGCGTTCTTGACATAAATCCATAATTGCGCCTATAAATTCCGAAGTTACCATTATTTCAGCTTTTACAATTGGTTCTTCCATATAGTCGATCTCAGACGGATCCGGCAGGTTTGTTGGATTTGTGAGTTCTATTAAATCACCATTTGTCTTGTGCACTTTATAGATTACACTCGGTGCTGTTGTTACCAAATCCAGATTGTACTCTCTTTCTAAACGCTCCTGGATAATTTCCAGATGAAGTAATCCCAAGAAACCACAACGGAATCCAAAACCTAACGCAATAGATGTTTCCGGTTCAAATTGTAGTGCTGCATCATTTAACTGCAGCTTCTCCAATGCATCTCTCAAATCAGGATATTTTGCTCCATCAGAAGGATAGAGCCCACAATATACCATTGGATTTACTTTTTTATATCCTGGCAAAGGTTCTGCACATGGATTTTGCGCATTTGTAATAGTATCTCCAACACGAGTATCTTTAACATTTTTCAAGCTGGCTGTAATATATCCAACCATTCCTGCTTCCAGTTCATCGCAAGGGATGAACTGACCTGCACCAAAATACCCAACTTCAACTACATCGGCCACAGCTCCTGTAGCCATCATCTTAATCGGAGTACCTTTTCGCACATTACCTTGTTTGATTCGGCAAAATACAATAACTCCACGATAAGAATCATATACAGAATCAAAGATCAAGGCCTGTAAAGGCGCCTTGACATCACCTACCGGGGCTGGTATTTTCTCAACAATTGCTTCTAAAACATCCTCTACATTAAGACCTGTCTTTGCTGAAATCAAAGGTGCATCTTCAGCTTCAATTCCAATTACATCTTCTATTTCTTCTTTTACCCTCTCCGGCTCTGCACTCGGAAGATCAATTTTATTAATAACCGGCACAACATCAAGATCATGATCCAGTGCAAGATATACATTTGCCAATGTCTGTGCTTCTACTCCCTGTGCTGCATCTACAACCAAAATAGCACCATCGCAAGCTGCCAGACTTCGAGACACTTCATAGTTGAAATCCACATGCCCCGGTGTATCAATCAAATTGAAGATATATTCTTCCCCATCCTTTGCCTTGTATACTGTTCGGACGGTCTGTGCCTTGATCGTAATACCGCGTTCACGCTCCAAATCCATATTATCCAAAACCTGTGCCTGCATCTCACGATCTGTTAAAAGACCTGTTTTTTCAATAATACGATCTGCCAACGTAGATTTTCCATGATCTATATGTGCAATAATGCAAAAATTACGAATTTTACTTTGTTCTATTCCTGACACTTTTCTTCCTCCAAATTTTATTTATTTTGTAAAATATGATGTCGCAGTTATATTCTTTTATTAATACAATTATTTTGATGAATATTTTATTATAAACAACTCCACTGCCAGATTATCCGTTAACAATCCTGTTTTTACACGTTGTTCGATATCTGCACTGTATTCCATAACCATTCTTAGTTCAGATGTCTTAAAATATTTTGCCTGATCCATATATTTTCCAACTGCAAATGGATGTAACCCTGTTTTTGATGCAATTTCCTTTTTGCTATATCCTTTATTTGCCAAATGTTTTACCTGAAACAACATACGATATTGTCTGGTCATCAGAAAAAGGATTCGCATAGGGGGCTCTTTTAATGCAAGCAATTCGTAGTATAAATCCAAGGCTTTTTTTTGTTGCTTTTCAGCCACTGCATTGACCATATCAAAAATATGATTGGCAATTTGTGTAACACAGATTGCATCGACATCTTCTTTTGTAATGTCTGTTTTCTCCATAGTATAACTGAATAATTTTTCCAGTTCTTTTGTGATATTTTCCATATCTGTTCCGACTTTATTTAAAAAATAAATTATCGTCTGCTCTGTAACCTGTTTGTTTTCATTTCGAATCTTTCCTGCGACCCAACGTTTTAACGTATTTTCATCCTGAAATGGGAGTTCGACAACACGGCCTTTTGATTTTACTGCCTTAAACAGTTTACTTCTTTTATCCACCTCATCTTCGACAAAGATATAGTATGTGGTATCGGGCATTTCTTTTATATAATCTGCCAGATCTGCACCTGCACTTTTAAAAAAGCCGGTATTGTCAAATACGATTAATCTTCTTTCGGCAAAAAAAGGTAATGTCTCCGATAAATCAATCACGGATTTAACATCCACTCCTTTTCCTTCAAAATGTGCAAAATTCATCGTGTCGCCTTCTGGAAGCAATGCTTTTGTAAGGCGATCCCGGTATTGTTTTTTTAAATATGCTTCTTCCCCATATAAGAGATAAATTTGTTTAAATTGTCCTGTTTTTAAATCTTCGTTTAAGCTTTTCATAACTTCTATATTATATCGGAAATACCTACTTTTTGCAAAACATTTATTCTCAAGTTTTTTCCATTTGTTTTTATATGTATTGCTCCTTGATGTTGTGTATTATAGATAGTACGTTTTTCCTTATTTAATCGTTCAAGAGTTTCTTGATGTGGATGCCCATATCGATTATTTACTCCTGCTGAAATTAACACAACGGAAGGAGAAGTTATTTCCAGAAATTTTTCGGGTGTAGAATTTTTCGAACCATGATGTGCAACTTTTAATATATCATACTTCCTTAAACTTCCGCTTTCAATTAATTGCGTTTCCCCTTCTCCTTCCAAATCTCCAGTAAACAGCATATCGAAGTCATCAAATTTTAAATCTAAAACCATCGATGCTGCATTCCCATTTTCACCACAATAATTTTTTACCGGTCCAATACATGTTAATGTGAATGATATATCTTCTTTATATTCTACGAATTGCTGCCCCGCTGACATTATGATCACATTGGTATGGTTTTCTTCTGCCGTCACGGATAAATCTTTTAGTTTGTCATCCCATACTTCCTTTACAGGCAATACCAGAGCTTTTATTTTTATATTTAATTTCTGACTTTCTAACATTTCTTTGACTCCGTTTATATGATCTTCATCCCCATGCGATATGAAAATATAATCTAAACATCCAACACCGTTTGATTCCAAAAAAGGAATCAGGCGATAAAGACCTACCTGAGATACATCTGTGCTGCCTCCATCTATAAGACAGTTTGTTCCATTTGGGGTGCGGATAAAAATGCCATCCCCTTGTCCGACATCCAACATCGTAATTTCCAAATTTCCTTTTTTATGGTAGGACAGACAAACAATTCCACATAATGCAATTGTACAAACTACACTTCTTATAGCAAAATATCTGCTTTTCAAACAAATTCTTTGGCCTTCTTTTTTTTCTGTTTCTATAAGATCTTCTCTGTTTTTTGATTTATATTTCTGCTTTTCGGCCTGAATATCCCAATATTTCCATATAAAATAACTTATCAATAATATTATATAATATGTCAGCATTATCCATATTGAGGGTTTTCCTGTCACAATCCTGCCAAACGGAACATCTATCATAAACATACACAACTTTTCATATCCCCATAAAATAGCCTTACAAAGTTGTAAAATTAAGTTACCGATTGGATAAAAAATGAATAAAAATAATATGCCTACAATCCCAACTCCAATTAAAATCGACATACAAGGAATTACAATTATATTTGTCAGCACTGACCATGTAGGAATTTCAAAATAGAAATACATTGTCATTGGAAGAAGCATTACTTGAATCGCAATTCCAGGACAGAATATTTTAGGTATGCATGAAGTTTGTTCAAAAAGCGGATTTATTAATATCATCGCTAAAACTGCACCAAATGAAAATAAAAAACCTGCATCAAACAAATATAACGGCTGCCATAAAACAATTATTACAGTAGCAATTGACAGAGAAGTTAGTAAATCGTAATCTCTTCCTAAAATTTCTGCTCCCATTCGTATAATGTACATAATGATAGCTCGAAGACTAGATACTCCGATTCCAATCATCATCGTATATAAAAGCAAAAAGAATATTCCGATTATTCCCGAAGCCGAAAAACCGAGTCCTATTTTTCTTAACACTTGATACATCCCGATTCCTATAAAAGACATATGCAAACCGGATATTGCAAGAATGTGTCCAATTCCCCCTTTTTGATATAATTGTTTTATAGTTTGATCTAAATCTTTTTTGTCCCCAAGTAATATTGCTGCCATACTGTTTCCGGCATCTTTTCCAAGACTATGCAATAACATATTTTTTATAGATTCTCTGAGTTCAAACAGATTCTCTTTTAACAAATCAGTTTTTTGATTATTTATTTGGATTTGAGTAGACCATATTTGTGCATGGATATGTTGTTTTTGATAATAGAATTTTTGATTAAAATTTCCGGGATTCCGGTTTTCTTGAAAAAAATATATTTTCCCAGCTGCCTGAATAATATTTCCAACCATAATTGAATCAGAATCTTTTACATTCACAAGAACTCTTTCACGGTTTATTTTTACCCAGGTGCTTTTCCGATATACTTGTATATCTTTTAGATAATAAACAGAATAAGAAGTACGTTTGTCTACATCATATACGTTCCCTTTAATTATTACATTTTCATTTTCCAGATAATTTTGTTCTAAATAGGATGGTTTCAAATCTCTGGATATTTGAAACCATCCTACCAAAACAAGTTGAATTAAAAGAATCGCTATCGCTAAAAGACAGCAGGGTCTTTTGGACATTTTTATTCTTCCGCATGTTGTATTAAGTCCAAATCCTGTTGTAATGGCTGAGATAAATCAATTGTATTCATGTATAAAACATTTTTTTCACCATTCACCATAATTTGCACCTTATTTACCGCTGTTCCCTCAATCAGCGAATTTACAATGGAATAAATTGTTATTTCCGGTTTTATGTCATGAGCACTTGCCAGAAATTCTGAATCAAAATTCACATAGCAAATATTATCTTTTACTGTCACGCTTAATAGTGTACAAGTAGAAGATATTGTTGGATGCACACTCTCATCCTGAGGACCATGCATCAATTTCTCTACAATCAGTTTTTCTTTTGAAGTATTTGTACTATATTTCACCTGTACATTTTGTTTTACAAGCTTATCACCGGATTCATTTGCGAAATATAATGCGAGCTCTGTTTCTTCATATGAACTCAATGAACTTCCGTTATTTTGAACAAAATCATCTTCATTTATAATTCCAGCTGGATTTCCTTCATCATCTTTCAATTCTTCTCCATCCACTGTAACGTAAATAGCACTGATTTTAGGAATTTTTACGATAGACTGTGTCATTGATGCAAGAATTAATTTTTGCTCTACAACAGGTAATTTCAAATATGCATCATTCAAATCTATATATACGATCATATGTCTGATTTCACATTGTTGTATTTTTATTTGTTTCGGAATTGTAGTGGAATAATTAATCTCTTCAGCCGGTTTTTGTAATTCTTTTATAACATTGTTCACTTGCTCTTCCGTCGTTTTTCCTCGAAAATCATAATTGATTTTTACTAATCCGTTTCTTTCTCCGTTTACGCTGTATATGAACGAATCATCATTTTTTACTTCTGTACGTTTAGCACATCCGCACAACATACATAAAACAAACAGGAGAACTGTGATATATACCTTACTTTTTTTCAACATAAAATCCTCCCTGCCAATGTTTACATCTATCAAGTAGATACATATATAAGTGGAATTCGAACCGTAAATGTTGTACCTTCTTCTGGCTCACTGTAAACTTTGATTGACCCACGATGCATAATGACAGCATTTCTTGTAATTGCAAGACCAAGGCCTGTTCCCCCAATCTCTCTGGAATGAGACTTATCTACACGATAAAATCTTTCAAAAATATGATCTTGATCTTCTTTTGGAATTCCAATGCCTGAATCTGATACCTTTACATAAAAATATTTGTGGTCTGCATTCAATGAAACATGAACCCAGCCTTCATCGTGATTATACTTAATTGCATTTTCTACCAGATTGGATATCGCAAGTGTCATCTTCACTTCATCAATTTCTGCCGTCACTGGACGAAAACTTTCCAAAACAATCTCAATCTGCTTCTTTTCAGCAATTGGTCGAAGCCTTTTCAAAATCAATTCAAGCAGATCATTTACGTTTACTTGCGAAATGTTTAAATTCTGTGCTGTTTTGTCCATTTTAACCAGGGTTAAAAGATCGTTTATAATATCATTTTCACGATCGATCTCTTTTGCAATATCTCCCATAAATTCCTGATACAACTCGATTGGAACTTGATCCTGTGTAACAAGAGAATCTGCCAGCACTTTCATTGATGCCAATGGAGTTTTTAATTCATGTGAGACATTAGATACAAATTCTTCTCTTGAATCATCAAGTACCTTCATCCGACCTAACATTTTATTAAAAGCATCTGAAATATTCTTTGTTTCTGTAAATGTATTTTCATGCAGTACCTCTACAACATATCCTTCTGTTACCCCTTCAATATCAGCTGCAATTTTTCTGAGCGGTCTTACGATACAATCGGCCAGTAAAATTGCCAATGCAATAACAATTGTCATAATCATTCCAATGATTGCACCGCCTTTTGTATGAAAGATATGCAAGCTATCCTCGATTGAATCCGTAGAAACACTTGCAAGTATCACTCCAACGGCTTTTCCGGTATTTTTATCTGTAATCGGAGATGTCACCTCTATAAAATGATTTTTTTTATCATAGTAATTTGTACTTTCACCTTTTAAACAACGAATTACATTTTCTGATACAATCGTTTTTCCCTCATCCAAAGCATATGTATCCGTCATGACTTTTAATTCTGCGTTTACAAGCATAACTCGTCCATTATAAATATTGGTAAGTTGGGTTAAATTTGCATTGATTACTTCGGATGAATTATCCTCAAGATAATTATAATTGTTCAATTGATCACAAAGAATCGTGCATTGATTCTGTATCTCTGCTGTTCGCAGAGATACTGCACGCGATTCGTACGCCTTAATAATCGCTACATGTGCGACTGTACATGGTATAAGACCTGCACATACAATGATTAGAATAATACGAAATCTCAGACTTTTTATTACTTTTTCTTTTAGTTTGTTTCGAAATTTACCCTTGGAAATAATAACCAACTCCCCACTTTGTATGTACGTATTGCGGCTCGCTTGGATTCTTTTCAATCTTCTCACGTAGTCTACGGATATGTACATCTACTGTTCTTGCATCTCCCGGATAATCTGCTCCCCAAATTAAGTTTAATAAATTTTCCCTACTGTATACTTTATTTGGATTCATTGCGAGTAATTCTAACACATCAAATTCTTTTGCGGTAAGATTAATCTCGCGTTCACCGATAAATACTCTTCTGCTTTCGCAATCTATTTTCATAGTTCCCTTTACTAATAAAGTTTTCGGAGCAGGTTCTTCTCTTTTTGATGTCCGTCGCATAATGGCTTTAATTCTTGCTTTTACTTCCAGAATATTAAATGGTTTTGTAATATAATCATCGGCACCATATTCTAACCCAAGAATTTTATCCATGTCTTCACTTTTTGCAGTCAGCATAACAATCGGCATATCCGAAAATTCACGAATCTGCTGACATACTTGAAATCCATCAAGCTTCGGAAGCATTACATCCAGCAGAACCAGATCATATTCACAATTTTTTGCATATTCTAGTGCTTCTACACCATCATATGCACAATCCACTTCCATTCCATCCTGTTCCAGGCTAAAACGGATTCCTTTCACAATTAACTTTTCGTCATCAACTACTAAGATTTTTTTCTTGCTCATGCTACTTCTACTCTTTCCTTTTACTTCCTGTCTTATTCTACTTTCATATATTGCAAAATATATTATTACCCTGTTTTCTATAATGCTATCTGATCTTTAATTTTTTGATAGATGCCTTCCTTGATTCCCTCTACATTCATCAACTCTTCAATACTCTGAAAAGCACCATGTGAATCCCGATATGCCAAAATGCTTTCTGCTCTGGATTCTCCAATGCCGGATAACGTTTTTAGCTCATCTTTTGTCGCAGTATTCAGATGTACTTTTCCATCAGAAGAATCCGCCGATGATGAAGCCATCGTTTCAGAAAAACCACCTGCATTATACTCTTCCTGTGTCGGAATATAAATCTGCTGTCCGTCACTTACATACTCTGCCTGATTAACTGCAGAAAGTGCTGCATCCTCACGTAATCCACCCGCACATTCAATTGCTTCATATATGCGGGCATCTTTTTTTAATTCATACACTCCCGTGTTATTTACAGCACCACATACATAGACACAAACAGATGTAGTTTTTGGCGCATCATGAATTTCTTCTGTTTCCTTATTCTTTTCAGTTTCATTTAAAGATTGTTCTGTCTCTTGAATTGTAACTTCTTGAAAAGCTTCTCCTTTTTGCCCACATCCCGTTCCAAAACAGAATACAAATAAACAGAAAGTAATTAGTAATTGTCGTTTCCATAAATTTCTGACTTTCATATATTCTCCTTACGTTAATGCCGTAAGCCCCTTTATGTCAGATAATAATATTGTATCTAATCAGAAAACAAATTACAATAGCATTTTCATTTTTATTTCCATTGAAAAATAGAAATTCCTATCAAAGCTAAAACTAATCCTCCTATTTTCCGCCAGCTGAAGGGTTCTTTATCTACCCCAAACAGTCCAAATAATTCTATTAAATATGCAACGAACAATTGTGCGATTACAATCAGAAGTGCTGCCTTAGCCGGGCCTAATGCATCCACACTTTTTATAACTGTCAATGTTATACCTGCTCCAATCACACCTCCAAGTAACAGATATCTAGGCTCAACCTTTCCAATTGACAGAATATCATCCCTTCCTGCAATAAACCAGCCAAGAATACATACAAGAAATGCTGTTAATTGCACCCATGCATTAGAAACCCACATTCCTGTAGTTTCCGTTACTTTGGTGTTAAATACCCCTTGTACACTCATTAAAGCTCCCGACAATAGCGCAATTAAAAAACCAATCATCAAAAACATACCTCCACTATCTTCTTTCTTACATGGTATGTCCTGATAATTGGTTTTTATGCACTATTAAGCAAATGCAATTTCTAATTTTTCAATCATTTCATCTATCTGTTCTTTTGTAATTATAAGAGGCGGTACAAAACGAATTGTATTTCCCTTTGCTGTAATGATCAATAGTCCGGCTTCATGAGCTTTTGTTATTATATCTCCGACTGGTTTTGTTAATTCAATCCCCTGAATCAATCCCTTTCCTCTGCATTCTTTTACAAAGTCATATTTTTGGACTAATTTTTCCAGACAAGTTGAAAGATATTCTCCCATTTCCTTCACGTGATCAACAATCTGTTCTTTCTGGAAAATATCAATAACTGTTTTTACAGCTGTACAGGCAAGTGGATTTCCGCCATAGGTAGAACCATGATCTCCAGCTTCCATGGAGTATTTTGCAACTTCCTCAGTCATAGCAAATGCTCCTACCGGTATTCCGTTTCCAATTGCTTTCGCCATTGTCATGATATCAGGTTTAATATTGTACTCCTGCCATGCAAACATATATCCTGTTCTTGCCATTCCGCATTGAATTTCATCGCAGATCATCAAAATATCATTCTTATTACAAATTTCACGGATACCCTCCATAAATTCTTTTGTCGCTGGATAAATTCCGCCTTCTCCTTGCAGTGGTTCAAGAATGATCGCACATGTTTTATCATTTACTAAAGCTTTAACGCTTTCCAGATTGTTATATTCTGCAAATTTAACTCCCGGAAGCAATGGTTCAAATGGGGTGCGATAATGTTTAGTCCCTGTCACTGAAACTGCTCCTATGGAACGTCCATGGAAAGAATTCTGCATTGCTATGATTTCATATCTTCCTGATTCTTTTGTATATGCATATTTTCGTGCGGATTTTAAAGCTCCTTCAATTGCCTCTGTTCCACTGTTAGTGAAAAACACACGATCCATTCTGGAAATTTCATTTAATTTCTTTGCAGCTTCACCACAACTTTCATGGAAATATAAGTTAGACGTATGACATAACAAATCTATTTGTTTTTTTAAGGCATCTTTCAATTCTTTATTACTATATCCAAGACCACAAACTGCAATCCCGGCAGCAAAATCCAGATATTTTTTACCCTCTGCATCATATAAATAAACGTCTTCTCCGTGATCTAATACGATTGGAAAACGATTATATACATGTAAAAGATTTTCTTCTGCTTCTGTTATTTTATTGTTCACCATGATAATACTTGCCTTCCTCCTCACTCAAAATAGCTGTACCAATTCCTTTATTCGTAAATATCTCAAGAAGAACGCAATGTGGGATTCTTCCATCTAAAATATGTACTCTGGATACACCATTTTCAATTGCTTCAATACAGTTATTTAATTTTGGAAGCATACCGCCTCCGATATACCCATCAGAGATTAATTTTTTTGCTTCACTTACTGTTAATTCAGATATCAATGTTTTAGGATCCTCAGGATTTTTATAAACACCTTCAATATCTGTTAAAAATGCCAGTTTTTCTGCTTTGACAGCACGAGCGATTGCACATGCAGCATCATCAGCATTAATGTTATACGTATTGTATTCATCATCCAGACCAATCGGACAGATGATTGGAAGAAAATCTTTTTCTAAAAGGTCGTATAAGATATCAGCATTTACTTCTTTAACATCACCTACAAATCCAATATCTTCTCCATTTGAATATTTCTTTTCTACTTTTAACAGGCCGCCATCTTTACCACTGATTCCAATTGCACGTACACCAAGTTCTTCGACAAGCTGAACAAGGCTTTTATTTACTTTTCCAAGAACCATTTCAGCTACTTCCATTGTATCTTTATCTGTCACACGCAATCCATTGATAAATTTAGGCTCCATTCCTACTTTTCCGACCCATTTACTGATTTCTTTCCCACCACCATGTACGATGATTGGTTTGAAACCAACTAATTTCAAAAGTGTAACATCTTCGATGACTTTCTTTTTTAACTCTTCATCTACCATTGCACTTCCACCATATTTAATAACAATGATTTTACGGTTAAAACGTTGGATATATGGAAGTGCTTCAATTAATACGCTTGCTTTTTCCAAATATTGATTCATATTTTCATTCATAATGGTTTTTCTCCTTTTAGCTTCTGTAATCTGCATTGATGTCTATGTAACCATGTGTTAAATCACAGCCCCAGGCTGTTGCCTGTTCATTTCCTTCTTTTAAGTCTGCAATTGCGGTTACTTCCGGCTCAGAAAGAATCATGGTCGCTTTTTCTTCATCAAAATCAAGTCCTACGCCATCCTTGATAAGCTGAATTTTTCCTGCCGCACTTTCAAAGAACAAGTCAACCTTATTCTGTTCAAAATTTTCACCGGAATATCCCATTGCACATAAGATTCTTCCCCAGTTTGCATCATGTCCTGCAATAGCTGTTTTGGTCAGATTGGAACATACAACAGATTTCGCAAGTACCTTTGCCTGTTTTTTTGATTTTGCACCAACTATTTTGACTTCAAATAATGCTGTGGCACCTTCTCCATCACCGGCCATTTTCTTTGCAAGGGTTTCATTTACAAAATGAAGAGCTTCTAAAAACAACTGATACTCTGCTGTACCACAATGGATTTTGGGATTCTTTGCCATTCCGTTTGCAAGTACAAGAACGGTATCGTTTGTAGATGTATCTCCATCTACGGAAATCATATTGTAGGTATCTTTTACATCTGTCTTTAATGCCTTTACCAGGGCTTTTTTTGTAATAGCAGCGTCTGTTGTAATGTAAGATAGCATTGTACACATATTCGGATGAATCATACCAGAACCTTTTGCCATGCCACCGACTGTGACTGTTTTTCCACCAATTTCAATTGTGACGGCAATCTCTTTTTCTTTTGTATCCGTCGTCATAATTGCTTTTGCTGCCAAATGTCCTGCCTCTCGGGTCGCTTGTTTTGTATCTGCAAGTTTTTCAATTCCAGCAGTTACTTTATCCATCGGCATCTGCATTCCTATAACCCCGGTAGAACCAATCAGAACTCCATTTGCATCTACGCCCATAACTTCTGCTGCTTTTTTAGCTGTTTCACTGCAATAGCGAAGACCTTCTTCGCCGGTACATGCATTTGCAATTCCTGAATTAACCACAACAACATATGATTTCACACCACTTTCCACAACCGTTTTATCCCAGATAACCGGAGCTGCCTTTACCAGATTCGTTGTAAATGCACCTGCTGTTTTACATGGCTTTTTACTATAGATCATAGCCATATCTGTTCTTCCCTGATATTTAATTCCTGCTGCTGCAGAAGCAGCCTCAAATCCTTTTGCAGATGTTACACCGCCATCTATAATCTTCATGTGTTTTTCTCCTCCTATATAAGTGCATTTACTGTTCATTGAATGCCGTTATATTTTCTTCATTTAATACAAATTCATAATAATTTAAATCTTTTCGTTCAGTCCACTCTATCGTATTCCAGAACGCATTTCCTATATCATTAACTGTAAATGCAATCAATGAGACTTTATTAATCTTCTCCTTTTTTAAAGCCTGCATAGCATATACAACCATCGCTTTCCCGATACCATGGCGACGATATTTTTCATCCACGCAAACATGGTAAAGACAACCACGTCGTCCATCGTGCCCACATAAAATACTACCCACGATTTTGTTGTCTATTTCTGCTACGACACTTGTAGTCGGGTTACGTTTTAAAAAACGTTCTACCCCTTCTTTTGAATCATCAATACTTCGTATTCCAAAACCTTTAATTGTCATCCAAAGTGCATGAACCTGCTCAAAATCTTCTATTGTCATTGTGCGGATCGTCATCTTCGTACCTCCTATGGAAACATTGGAACAAGTTCCAGTCCTTCTGACTCTTTTAAACCAAACATCAGGTTCATATTCTGAACCGCCTGTCCAGCGGCTCCCTTTACCAGATTATCTATTGCTCCCATCATAATAATTCTGTTTGTTCGCGGATCGATTTTGAAATTAATATCTACATAATTGCTTCCTTCTACCCATTTTGTTTCAGGGCATACATTTTTTTCCAACACTCGGATAAACTTTTCATTTGCATAATATTTATCATATATTGCCTTCACTTCATCATAAGTTACATCTTTCGTTAATTTTGCATACTCTGTTGCAAGAATCCCACGATTCATTGGAACAAGATGCGGTGTGAAATTCAAGACAACATTCTCACCAGATGCATATCCAAGTTGTTCTTCAATCTCAGGTGTATGTCTATGTGTGGCAACGCCATAGGCTTTCATATTTTCATTAACTTCACAATACAGATTTGCGACTTTCGCACTTCTTCCTGCACCGGATGTTCCGGATTTTGCATCTATGATTAATGTGCTCATATCAATAATTCCCTCTTTTGCAAGTGGGTAAGCAGTTAAAATGGAACATGTTGTATAACATCCTGGATTTGCTACCAGTCTTGCATTTTTGACGTCTTCTCGATTAATTTCACAGAGCCCGTATACTGCTTCTTCAATAAATTGCGGACTTTTATGCTCAATTCCATACCATTTTTCATATGTAGCAACATCTTTGATTCGGAAATCTGCACTTAAATCAATAATTTTTACTTTTGAAAGTATATTTTCATTTACTAACGATGCACATAAGCCTTGCGGTGTTGCTGTAAAAATGACGTCGACCTGGCTTGCAAGTTTCTCCATATTATCATCCATACAAGTTGCATCAACAATCTGAAACATATTCTGATAAACAGACGCATATTTTTGATCAATGTAACTTCTTGAACCAAACCATTTAATCTCCGCCTCTTTATGTCCTGTCAAAATTCGAACTAATTCTCCGCCTGCGTATCCTGTTGCACCAATAATTCCTACTTTTATCATGAATCAACCTTCCTTCCTTTATCCTATAATGTTCAGATATTTATCTCTCGTCTCATTTCCAAGCAAATGAAAACATTATTATATGCATATTTATTTTGAATTTATGCATAAGTATACACCTGTTATGTATAATATGCAAGGGGAAAAATCAGATTTATTGTTTTATATATAATGACTAAACAATAAATCCAACTTTCCCCCTTTTTTTCGTTATTTTCGAATTTGTCCATTTCCGAAAATAATATATTTTGTTGTAGTTAATGCTTCTAATCCCATAGGTCCGCGTGCATGCAATTTTTGCGTGCTGATTCCAATTTCTGCTCCAAACCCAAACTCAAATCCATCTGTAAATCTGGTAGATGCATTTACATAAACAGCTGCAGCATCAATTTCATTTTGGAATTGTAAAGCATGTTCATAATTTTGCGTAATGATTGATTCTGAATGTCCTGTATTGTAGCGGTTTATATGTTCAATTGCCTGATCCATTGAATCCACAATCTTCATTGAAATGATAGCATCCAGATATTCTGTTCCCCAATCTTCTTCTGTCGCCGGCCAAATATCATCACTGATTTTTTGTGCACGCTCATCTCCACGCACTTCAACACCATGATTTTTCAGGCACTGCACAATTTGTGGGACAGCAAGTTCTGCAACTTTCTCATGGATCACAAGTGATTCACATGCATTACATACACCCATTCTCTGAGTTTTTGCATTTTCAATGATTTCTGTTGCCATATTTAAATCAGCACTCTCATCTACATATATATGACAATTTCCTGTTCCTGTTTCGATAACAGGAACAGTGCTGTTATTAACAACATTTGCTATTAATCCGGCACCACCACGAGGAATTAATACATCGATCAGACCATGTAATTTCATCATATCTGAAACAACTTCTCGACTTGTATCTTCAACAAGCAAAATCAAATCCTGTGGCAGTTTTTCTTTCATCAAGCCTTCTTTAATTACCTTTACAATTGCGAGATTCGAATGGATTGCATCACTTCCGCCTCGAAGAATCACCGCATTTCCAGTTTTAAAGCATAAACCAAATGCATCAGCTGTCACATTTGGCCGGGATTCATAAATAATTCCGACAACTCCAAGAGGCACTCTTTTCTTTCCAATTTGAAGTCCGTTTGGTCGTGTTTTCATGCCCAAAACCTCTCCGATAGGATCTTCTAATGCTGCAATCTGGCACAAACCTTCTGCCATTGCTTCTATTCTCGATTCAGTTAACTGCAAACGATCTATTAAAGATTCTTTTACGCCTTTTTCTTTTGCAGCTTCTACATCTTTTGTATTTTCTTCCAACAAATATGTTTTTTGTCGGATCAGTTCTTCAGCTACAGTAATGAGTCCTCGGTTTTTTGCATCTGTTCCTAATTTAGCCCCTTCTCTTGATGCAAATTTTGCACGTCTACCAAGTATTTCCATATAATTTTCCATAATTACCTCCCATGTGCTCTTCGTTTTGAATGAACTCTGTAGTTTTATGCTCCTCTGACTTTCCTTCTGATTTCTTAAGATTCTTTACTTGCCGACGAAACTTCGCCCTTTCTGGAGCTAGTTCATTTTCCATCTGTTTTCCATGCTCTTTTGAAAGAAAAAGAGTTCCTATTTTTTTCCCTGCCATAATATCATTAATTGCATAAATATTATCCCCATTTGCAATAATCATATCTGCTCCGGCACTGGTTGCAATTTTAGCTGCATTCACCTTTGTCATCATACCCCCAGTTCCAAAATCACTTGCAGAACCTCCTGCCATTGCTTCCAATGACTCATCAATTTCAACTACTGTATGGATAAACCTTGCATTTTGATTCTTTTTTGGATCCGCTGTATACATGCCCTCAATATCAGACATAAGAATTAATAAATCCGCATCAACAAGTTCCGCTACATTTGCTGCAAGCGTGTCGTTATCTCCAAAATTACCATATGCCAGCTCATCTACTGAAATAGCATCATTTTCATTTACAATTGGTACAACATTCATTCGAAGTAATTCATCAAAAGTCTGCCTTGCATTCTTTCGACATTCTTTATTTGTGATAGATTCTTTCGTCAACAGAACCTGTGCTGTCAGTTGGCTATATTCGTTAAATAATTTTTCATAAATCATCATTAATCTTCCTTGTCCTACTGCCGCACAAGCTTGCTTTGCTGCCTCCGTTTCAGGCTTGTGTTCCATACCAAGGGCCTTTCGACCAACTCCGACTGCACCGGAAGATACAACGATTACTTCTTTCCCTTTATTCCTCAAATTAATTAATATTCTTACAAATTTTTCCAATTTATCCAGGTTTATATTACCTGTTTCTTCATAGGTAATTGTTGTTGTCCCGACTTTAATTACGATTCGATTTTTCTCATCCAGTATTTGCTTTCTATCCATACCAATTCTCCGTTTGTGGATTTCCAACATCCATTCCTTCTATATTATATTCTACTTCTTTTGTACTTTACTCTGTTAAACTCTACTCTTACAAATTCTTACTCACATTTCTCTATTTGTCAAGTAGTTGTATTATTTTTTCTTTTTTTGCTCTGAAATATTGATTCCCAATCGAACCTCTTCCATTTGCCTGGCTGTATCTTTATCCAGATATTGAAACAAATAGTTTCTCTCGAGTGATGTATCTTCAGAATAATATTGTCTTAATTCCTTATTAGCAAATTCAACCTCTTCTTTTAACTCTTTCGCAGACAGAAGATGGCAGCCTTGTCCTCTTATAATCACTTGTTCTGTGCCATCTGAAGTAGCAACGGTGACAAGATATTTTCTTCCAATTTCATGAGCTACTTTCTCAATATATTGATCTGCAGTTTCAGCTTCTTTTGTATACACAACATGTATATTATGATATTTCTGTATTTCACCAGAAAAACCTTCTACTTTATAAGCATCAAATACTAATATCAATTCACATTTTTTGATTCCTTGATAATTACACAACACATCTTGTAAACACCCTCTGGCAGCATCCATATTTACTTGTGCCAGTTCATTGAGTTCTTCCCATGCAAATATAATATTGTATCCATCTACTAATAAATATTCCTTTTGTTTCTTCTTATTAGAATACGATTTTGTACTGCCATTTACTGCTATTTTCTCATTTGAAAAATCTTTTCGATAAGCATAACTTTTCCGTGCCGCTTCTCTTTTACGTTGTGAAGCTTCTACCATCGCATCAAGCTCTTTTTGATCTTCTTCTGTCATTTCCAGATATGTCGATGCACGACGTGCCGCCGCAGTCGGGAAAACAAATTCTTCATCAACCGTTTCCTTTGATTCCAGAGTGCTTTGCAGATGCATATAATTTTCTACTTCATCCCATTTTACAACAAACCCGGCTCCATGTGCGCAAAATACTGAACCTGTCGGATTGTCCAAATCTCGTTCTGAGTCATATCCAACTTCTTTTACTACTTCTTCTTGATTGTGACATGGTTTATATCCTTCCAAAGTACAAGATAAACGACCACGCCCTTTTGTATAACTGATCACTTCTGTCTGATAGTCCCGCATAGTCACAACAGGCGCACTCCCTGTCAGAATAGCAATCTCCCCATCCTGAAGCGGGGTATCAAAGCTTCCGCTCATACGTTGGATATCTGTCATTGCACGACCGACCATATCGGCAGGTACTTCCAAACGATAGCTATAATATGGTTCAAGCAAAATGCTTTCGGCTTTCTTGAGTCCTTGACGCACTGCACGATACGTTGCCTGACGGAAGTCACCACCCTCGGTATGCTTCTGGTGTGCTTTTCCAGTGGTTAATGTAATGTGCATATCCGTAATTGCAGAGCCGGTAAGCACGCCGCAATGTTCTTTTTCTTCCAAATGAGTCAAAATCAAACGTTGCCAGTTCAAATCCAATGTATCCTGACTACAATTGCTGAAAAAATGAAGTCCGGTTCCAGCCTCTGCCGGTTCCAATAATAGATGTACTTCTGCATAATGTCTCAATGGTTCAAAATGACCAACGCCTTCTACTGGCTGACGGATTGTTTCCTTATATACTATGTTTCCCTTGCCAAATTCTATGCGTACATGAAAGCGCTCCCAGATGAGGCTTTTTAATACTTCTATCTGAACTTCACCCATGATCTGTGCATAAATCTCTCCAAGTTTTTCATTCCATATAATGTGTAAAAGAGGTTCTTCTTCCTCCAACTGACGGAGTTTTTCAAGCATGGAATGTACGTCACAGTCCTCTGGAAGTTGAATCTGATATGTAAGTACCGGTTCCAGAATCGGAATATCCGAGTCCCTTTCAATTCCCAGTCCCTCTCCGGGATAGGTCTGACTAAGTCCGGTAACCGCACAAATCATCCCCCGTTCTGCCTGATTTACAGTGTCAAACTTTGCACCAGAATAGATTCGGATCTGATTGATTTTTTCTTCCCAGTCTTTTTCTTTTCGTCTATCCCGCCCCGATAATAGGTCTTTTACTTTTAGACATCCGCTGGTCACTTTAATATAGGTAAGCCGATTTCCCTGATCGTCTCTGCTGATCTTATATACTTTCGCACCGAATTTGGCTTCCTCTGATTCAGTAGCTACTTCTGTATAATTCATAATTCCCCGCATAAATTCATCTACACCGGTTACTTTCAATGCTGAGCCGAAATAACATGGAAATAAATTTCTTTTTCGGATTAAATTTCTGATTTGTGTATCCTCAATTTCTCCGCTTTCCAAGTATTGTTCCAACAAAGCTTCGCTGCACATTGCGATGGATTCATTTAATTCGTCTGTATCTGTCTGACTAAAATCCACGCAATTTTCATCCAGACGTTTTTTCAATTCGTTCATTAATGCTGCTTCATCTGTTCCGTTCTGGTCCATTTTATTGATAAAAAGAAAAACCGGAATGTGATAACGTTCTAATAGTTTCCACAAGGTTTCCGTGTGTCCCTGCACTCCGTCAGCTCCGCTGATAACAAGAATTGCATAATCCAACACTTGCAGTGTTCGTTCCATCTCGGCAGAGAAATCCACATGCCCCGGAGTATCCAACAGCGTAATCTGTAAATCATCAATGGAAAGCTGTGCCTGTTTGGAAAATATTGTAATCCCTCTTTCACGTTCCAGTTCGTAGGTATCTAAAAAAGCATCTCCTTTATCTACTCGTCCAAGTTTTCGAATACTACCGCTTTGATAAAGCATGCTTTCCGAAAGCGTTGTTTTGCCTGCATCTACATGTGCTAAAATTCCAATCACAAGTTTTTTATTCATAAGGTATTATCCCTTCCTTTTTTATTCCCTTTTATGATTTTATCATAGAACAATTTTATGAACAATATCTCGCATCGTGCCCATAGGTCAAAAATCTATTTGTTCTAGTGTATAATCATACTATTGCCGTCATTAAATATACATTTACATGTATAATATGTGCATAAAACGAATTTTTTAACATTTCCTATTGCATAAATATAAAAATAGGTGTATAGTAAATTTTAGTTTACTGAAGAAGCATTAGGAGGCAATGAAAAATGAGTAAAGAAAAAGTTGTATTAGCATATTCTGGTGGTCTTGATACGACCGCTATTATCCCTTGGTTAAAGGAGAACTTCGGATATGAAGTTATTTGCTGCTGCATCGACTGTGGGCAGGGCGAAGAATTGGATGGATTGGAAGAACGCGCAAAATTATCCGGAGCTTCTAAATTATATATCGAAAATATCGTAGATGACTTCTGCGATAACTATATCGTACCTTGCGTAAAAGCAGGTGCTGTATATGAGAACAAGTATCTTCTCGGAACATCTATGGCTCGTCCTGCAATCGCTAAGAAACTTGTCGAGATTGCACGTAAAGAAGGTGCTGTTGCAATCTGTCACGGTGCTACAGGTAAAGGTAATGACCAGATTCGTTTCGAGCTTGGTATCAAAGCACTTGCTCCGGATATCAAAATTATCGCTCCTTGGAGAATGACAGATGTTTGGACAATGCAGTCTCGTGAAGATGAAATTGCATACTGCCAGCAGCATGGTATCGACCTTCCGTTCGATGCAAAACACAGCTACAGCCGTGATCGTAACTTATGGCACATCAGTCACGAAGGTCTGGAACTTGAAGACCCTGCTAATGAGCCAAATTACGATGACCTGCTTGTACTTGGAGTTTCTCCAGAGAAAGCTCCGGACGAGGGCGAATATGTAACTATGACATTCGAGGCAGGTGTACCAAAATCTGTAAACGGTAAAGAAATGAAGGTTTCTGACATCATCAAAGAACTCAACCGTCTCGGTGGAAAACATGGTATCGGTATCATCGACATCGTAGAGAACCGAGTTGTAGGTATGAAATCTCGTGGGGTATACGAGACACCAGGTGGAACAATCCTGATGGCTGCACATGAGCAGTTAGAAGAGCTTGTTCTTGACCGCGCTACATATGAAGTAAAGAAAGATCTTGGAAATAAATTTGCACAGATTGTATACGAGGGAAAATGGTTCACGCCACTTCGTGAAGCTATCCAGGCATTCATGGATGTTACACAAGAATATGTAACAGGAGAAGTAAAATTCAAACTGTATAAAGGTAATATCATCAAAGCCGGTGAGACATCTCCATACTCTCTGTACAGCGAGTCTCTTGCAAGCTTTACAACAGGTGATTTGTATGACCACCATGATGCAGATGGATTCATTACATTATTCGGACTTCCATTGAAAGTTCGTGCTATGAAAATGCAGGAGTTAAAAAAGAATAAATAATAATATCCAATATTAAAAGACGAGCACTGATATCCAGTTAAAACATCCGGATATCAGTGCTCTCTTTTTCTATAACGGCTTATTTTTCAAATTACTTTTTGTTGTTATTCCAAAGCTCTTCTGCCTTCTCTTTCCATTCTGCTGCATAAGCATCACATTTTGCACATAGATGTTCCACATTTTCAGGAGACTGCATATCTGTCGATTTTGCGCCTGTCTTTTCTACCATTTCTCTTAACTTCTCCGGATTCTCCAGCATTGGACATGGGCGAAGATGATTATTATTAAATGGCTGACCCTCGCGATATGCCATAAATAATGGCTGTCTCAATGCATCCAGAAGACTTACTTCTTTAATATTTGCACCTGAATAATGAATAAATACGCATGGTTCAACATCCCCGTTTGGATTGATATGGCAATAGTTACGGCCACCTGCGATACAACCGCCTACAAATTCGCCATCATTTTGGAAATCAAATGCAAAAATCGGTTTGCCACCCTCCTTACCTCGAATTTCTCGAATTCTATGATACATATATTCTCTCTGTTCTTTTGTTGGAAGTAATTCTACTGCTGCATCATTTCCAACTGGCATATAATGGAAATACCATGCATAACGACACCCTTTGTCGATAATCATATCAAGAAATTCATCGGATGTAACAGTGTCAATATTTGCTCTTGTATAGCATATAGATGTACCGAATATTTGTCCGTGGGCTTTCAAAGTATCCATGGCTTTCATAACTTTATCAAACACACCTTGTCCACGTCTTCCATCATTTACTTCTTCATAACCTTCCAGACTGATTGATAATGAAAGATTACCAACTCGATCCATTTCTTCACAAAATGCATCATCGACTAAAGTACCATTTGTAAATGCATGGAAAGCACAATCATTATGTTTTTCGCATAATTTAATAATATCTGCTTTACGCACAAGCGGCTCTCCACCTGTATACATATAGAGATAAATTCCTAACTCTTTTCCTTGCGTAATAATGCTGTCCAGTTCATCATAAGTTAAAGACATTGTATGACCATATTCAGCTGCCCAACATCCGGTACAATGTAAATTACAAGCACTTGTTGGATCTATTAAAAGGAGCCATGGAATATTGCACTGATATTTTTCGCGCATTTCATGCATAATCTTTGTTCCGCTCAACATTGCTTCAAATCCAAGATTCATTGCTGTTTTTTTGATTACATTTGGACTTACTTCGTCAAAAATCCGATTAACATACTGCATCCATTTACTGTCCTTGTCACGAATCATTGCTTTTGCTGCCTCATATGATTCTGGTTTGAAACGATCTTTTGCGAAGCTCTCTGTTAAATCTACAATTTTCAAAAGACTCTTCTCTCGCTTTTCAGGATCTTTATTCAAATATTTTAATGTTACGTCTGCTGCAGCTCCAAATGCAGCTCTTGCTGCCTGATGTTTAATTGTTGCCATTTCTTTCACCTTTCCTTTATCTTTTAGTATAAAACCAATTAAAAATATTACTTTTACATTAATACAGTGTGCGAATAATAAATTCAACAGCACCAAAAAGTAAAATACAGCCCCCGATTGTTACAGCAGTCCTTCTAAACTGACATCCCATCCAATAACCAATATACATACCGATAATGACCATTGATATTGTGGCAATCCCAATAATAAATACCAGTAATAAGAAATCTGTTTCTAGAAAGCCAAACCCAATTCCTGCAATAAAGGCATCTATACTTGTAATACAAGCCCATACAATGATTTGTTTTGCTGAAATTATCTCATCTTTTTTTTCTTCGACTGGTTTTTCTTTAATTGCTTTCACAATCATATAGATTCCAAGACCAAGAAAAATTAAAACGGAAAATGCATTTGAATCATGACCTACATCCATTCCCAATTTTGCTGTGAAAGGAATATTTGTCAACAGATTTCCCAGTATCATACTGATAACCTGCCAAAAAGTAAATATACTGCAGATCTTCAATAAATTCTTTTTTCTGATTTCTGACATCATCGCACCTTTCAATAAAGCATATGCGAAAACATCCATTGTTAACCCTATCGAAATCAGAATAATCTCTAGTAGACTCACAATTTTCGCTCCCTTCTTCTTGATGTGCCTATTGTATCAGAAGATATTATCCACATGTAATATCCAGTCCTTTAAATATGTAACACAGAAAGGACAATTTTCTTAAAACTGTTATAAATCAAGGTACATTTTGAAATATTTGTATCCTCATTTTATAATTGATTTTTGAAAAAACAGGATTTTTATTTTAAGAGAAATGTGTTATACTTATGTTTCAGATGAAAACATTAAAGGGCTGAATTATTAGAAATTTGATATTTTCGAAGGAGAGTTATTTGATATGGAAGACAAGAAAGAACTGACTAAAGACCTGCTTACTGCATCCTTCAGAGAGCTGGTTCTTCAGATTCCTTTTGAAAAAATTACAATTAAAATGATCACTGATGGAGCTGGTGTTATCCGTCCTACTTTTTATAAACATTTTCAAGATAAATATGAAGTTTTGGAATGGATATTAAAAACAGAAATTAAAGATAAGATTCAAGTATTGATGGATAATAATATGGAAGAAGATATCTTTCGTTTATTATGCAACTGTCTGGAAAAAGACTATGCCTTTTATCGAAAAGCATACGAAATAACAGGACAGAATTCGTTTGAAGAATTAATGAGCGACTATATTTATCATTTATTCTTACAAATTTTATCAAAATATCCATTAAAAGCCCCTGACAAGCTGGCTATTCTTACTATTGAAGCTATCGCTCGTTTCTATACTTTTGGATTAGCAGATTCTTTGAAATACTGGATTTGTCAGGACACACTTTTTTCAGGTGAAGAGGTTCACGCCGCTTATAATTATATTATTCGTAACTCTGTATTAGATTTATTAGAGTATCCGCTTAGATAAAATGAGCTCAGTCAGGTTTTAACCTCTGACTGAGCTATTCGTTTCTATGTATATTTTACTGATATAATCGGTAATTCCATGACCGGTATTCGGGTTTATAAAAGAATATACTTGATCTATCATAAACAAACTTAAAAGAATAACACATAACGGAACTGCAATTTGTGTTTTCATTTTTCTTAAATAATTATCTAACATTGGAGCTATCAGATATACAAGAATCATTCCCCCTATACCAAAAGTTAAAAGACCCTCTGCACAAATTCTACCATCTAGATTTAAAAAGTACCCTTGATAATCCCACCATTTTTTCCCATTAAACAAGCATTCTGTATAATACGATGTCATATATTCAATTACACCCGAAAGTATTACAATTGCTGTAAACTCCAATATCGGTTTCCTGCGCAAGCGATATAATAATGTAAGAATCAATAAGCTTCCGGCCCCATAGATAGGAATCCATGGTCCGTGCAACATTCCGCGATTTACAAATGTTCCGTCTGCTACCAAATGAAGGCTTACTTCCCACACCCATCCTGTGACACAAAAAACAAAAAATATCAATACCAAAGAGATTGGTGAATATCTTCGCATATAGTTAATATGTCCGGCCTTTACATCTTTTTCCTTTTCAGGAATAGGAAACAATCTTGATGGATATCCTTTTCCTGTCAAAGCGTCCTGCATCAATCGGAATTTTGCATCCTCATATTGCATTTTCTCAAGTTGAAGCTCTTCTTTTCTTGGATAAAGTGTAATTCCAAGATTTCGCGCCATAAATCCCTTAATTCCGTTCAAATGCTCCGTCTTCTTTGGCAAATAATAATCCATAAATAAAACATCTATATACGCTTCATCCAATGTTAATGCATCCGCTTTTTCATATAAATATAAGTCATTAAGTAATTCTATTCCCTTAACACAATTCTTTTTTGCCAAAAGTCTTACTTGGATATAAAACTCTGTATACGTTGCAATCTTATATGCATTTGTATAAAACAAATCCGATATTCCTAATGTCAAAAAGCCTGCCATATCCCATAATAAGAAAGACATTTCTAATTTAAAGCATTCCCACTTGTATCCACCCATCATTTTTCGAGATAATGTAATTGCTTCTTTCCAACCAATATCTGGATTTTCTGCTACAATATAGGGAACCAGATAATACGAATATCGTTTGATAACGCCTCCGATAATAGTGCATGCCCAAAGAGTCTGAAATAATACTTTCATCGCCAATGTTACCGCTACTTTACACCATTTCTTTACTTTTGCCAGAAATAAAATTCTTTGAAAAGGTACTTTATCGTATAATCTGCATTCCAGAACCATTCTTCTAAGAATTGTCTGAAGTACATTTTTGATAAACATCCATACTAAAAATAGCACAATAGCGGATAATATTATAAAAAGTGCAATTATAATATTTTTTGACAATCCAAGACTTTCTATTGCACTAAGCAATACTACAAGGAAATAACCTGAAGTAATATTATTTACTAAATCAGCCAGTATTCCCCTGCTTCTTCCAAGCACAATTCCTTTTTGAACTGTACTGTTTTGCGTAATTTCTTCTAATTTAAGATTATTTGCCAGTCTATAGGCCTCATCAATATGTCCATCTAATGCATCATTTAATATATCATCTAATGCTAATCTTGAATTATATTGAATAGCGTTTTTATTTTCTTTTGTTTTGCTATCCATTTCTGTTCGTTCTGTTCGAACAAAATTTAATGTAGATGAAAATTCGGTGCCAAACAGTGCCATTCCAAGACAAAGGATAAGTAACAGCCAATAGTGTTTCTTTACAACCTGCTTTGCACGCTTTTTCATTTCTTTTCTCTTAAGCATATTATCGTGCCTCCAATATTCTTATATTATCATATTCTTAACCACTTTTCTTCATTATTTTAAAAGAATATCATAAAATAAAGAAAAAGCAGTTCTGCGACTTAAGAACTGCTTTTCAACAATAAATAAATTTGGCTTACATAATTCAAGTCGAACGTCCGTGAGACTTGGCGCGTGATTCTGGTCAGCGAAGCTGACATATTCCTATCAGAATCACTGCGCATCCTCGCGGAGCGTTTATCTCAGTCGGAGATTGGACTCCCACTGAGACAATTTTGTTATTACTCACCACCTGAAGAGGTGGGAGTCTTCTCGACTGAGATAAAACAATATTTTATAAATTGCCAAGTAATTTATCAACACTGACAATCTTAACACTCAATACAAAGATTTCTGCGGCCACTTTCAAATCTTCAAGTGTTGGGTATGAAGGGGCAATACGGATATTGCTATCTTTTGGATCTTTACCATATGGGAATGTTGCTCCTGCTCCGGTCATAACAAGACCAGCTTCTTTTGCTTTAGCGACAATTGCTTTTGCACATCCCTCCATTGAATCAAAGGAGATAAAATAACCGCCTCGTGGTGCGATCCATGATCCGATTTCTAATCCGCCAAGTTCTCTATCAAGAGTTTCAAGTACTGCATCAAATTTTGGACGAAGTATATCAGCATGTTTTCTCATGTGCTCTACCATCCCATTAATATCTCCGAAGAATCTGGCATGACGAAGCTGATTTACCTTATCGTGACCAATTGTCTGAACCTGCATCTGTTTGCGGATTTCTGCAAGATTTTCATCTGATGAAGCAATTGCAGCAATTCCTGATCCAGGAAAACTGATTTTTGATGTAGATGAGAATTTATATGCAAGGTTTGGATTTCCTGCTTTCTCACACTCTTCCAAAATTTCAATCAGCTGATCCTGTTTATCCTCATATAAATGATGAATACCATACGCATTATCCCAATAAATACGGAAATCCTCTGCTGCTGGTTTTAATCTTGCAAAACGACGTACCGTTTCATCTGAATATGTAATTCCTTGTGGATTAGAATATTTTGGTACACACCAGATTCCCTTGATTGCATCATCTTCTGCAACCAGCTTTTCTACAATGTCCATATCTGGACCAGTAGCAGTCATAGGAACATTAATCATCTCAATTCCGAAATGTTCTGTAATTGCAAAATGTCTGTCATATCCTGGTACTGGACAAAGGAATTTTACTTTGTCTAATTTTGCCCATGGTGTACTTCCAAGAACTCCGTGAGTCATTGCACGTGCAATCTGATCATACATAACATTCAAGCTAGAATTTCCAAAGATGATAATATTTTGTTTTGGTACTTCCATCATATCAGCAAGAAGCTGTTTGGCTTCTGTGATTCCATCTAATACTCCATAGTTTCTACAATCAACACCTTCCTGACAGATTAAATCGGTATCACTTGTCAGTACATCCATCATTCCCATAGACAGGTTCAACTGTTCTGCAGACGGTTTACCACGAGACATATCCAAATTCAATCCTCTGGCTTTTACCTCTTCAAATTCTGCATCCAACTTTGTTTTTAATTCTTTTAATTCTTCTACGCTTAAATTTTTGTACGCCGCCATCTTTGTATCCTCCAATTTTTCACTAACTAAATAGTAGTGTATACGATTTTTGATTTTTCTTCAACCTTTTCTTGCAAAAAAATATTGTTTTTTTACATTTTCGGTGTATTTGACAAGATTTATGAAGCTTTTAAGATGATTATATTCAATTTTTCGCCTTATGTTACACCTTTGCATTTCTATAGATAAAAACAACTCTCACTTTATACAAGTGAGAGTTGTAGGTATTGTCTGTTTTTATTATTTATTTTTGTACAATGTTAATGATTTTCTTAGGAACATAAATTTCTTTTACAATTGTTCCTGTCAATTTATCTGCAACAGCTTCTTTACCAGCTGCAATTGCGTCTTCCTTAGATGCATCTGCCGGAATTGAAATAACCGCTCTTGTTTTTCCATTAATCTGTACAGGAACTTCTATTTCGTCGTCTGCCATTTCTGTTTCATCATATACAGGCCAACCTGCTTTGAAGATTGTTTCTGTATGTCCGAGCTGCTCCCACATTTCTTCTGCAAAATGTGGTGCAAATGGTGAAAGTAATACAGCAATTGTTTCTAATGTTTCTTTGTCAATTCCACCTGTTTTCTTGGCAAGATCGATAAATTTGTTATTATACTCCATAAATCCTGAAATAACAGTATTTAAGCTAAATGTTTCAAGACGAGATGTAATATCATATACAAGTTTGTGACGAAGTTTTACCATCTCTTTTGTAGCTTCAACATTGGCTCCTTTACTATCCATCAATAAATTCCAGAGACGTTTCAAGAAACGGTTTACACCATCGATTCCTCTATCATCCCATTCTGCATCTAACTCAGGTGGTCCTACAAACAGTTCATACATTCTTAATGAGTCACATCCATAATCACGCACAAGATCATCCGGTGATACGACATTACCTTTTGATTTACTCATTTTGATTCCATTCTTACCTGTGATCATTCCCTGGTTAAATAATTTATGGAAAGGTTCATCAAAATCAACAACTCCGATATCATTTAAGAATTTTGTATAGAATCTGGAGTATAACAAGTGTAATACAGCATGCTCTACTCCTCCGATATACATGTCTACCGGAAGCATTTCATCCGCTTTTTCTCTTGAAACCAGTTCTTTATCGTTATGATTATCTACATAACGAAGGAAATACCATGACGAACCTGCCCACTGAGGCATAGTGTTTGTTTCACGTTTTGAATCTGCACCACATACAGGACACTTACAGTTTACCCACTCATCAATTGCTGCCAGTGGTGATTCACCTGTTCCTGTAGGTTCATAAGATTCTACATCAGGCAAACGAAGTGGAAGTTCTTCTTCTGGAACTGGAACGTTACCACATTTTGGACAGTGGATGATCGGAATAGGTTCTCCCCAATAGCGCTGACGTGAGAATACCCAGTCACGTAATTTGAAGTTCACAGTAGCCCGTCCGATACCGCGCTCTTCAATGATATGTGGAGCTTCTTTTTTCAGCACAGCTGATTCCATGCCATTCCATTCTCCAGAGTTGATCATTGTTCCAACAGCTTCTGTATATGCCTCTGTCATATTTTCAATTTCTTGTCCATCTTTTGCAATAACCTGAACAATTGGAATACCAAATTTTGTAGCAAATGCAAAATCACGATCATCATGTGCAGGTACACACATAATTGCACCAGTACCATAATCTGCAAGAACATAATCTGACAACCAGATTGGTGTCTTTGCTCCATTTAATGGATTAATTGCATAGCTTCCTGTAAATACTCCGGTTTTTTCTTTGTCCTGCATACGATCTACATTTGATTTCATAGAAGAGTCATAAATATATTTCTCTACTGCTTCTTTTGTTTCAGGTGTAGCTAATGATGCAGCTAATTCATGTTCTGGGGCAAGTACCATAAATGTTGCTCCGTGGAGAGTATCTGGTCTTGTTGTATAAACAGTGATTTTCTCGTCTCTTCCATCAATTGGAAAATCAACTTCTGCTCCGTAAGATTTTCCAATCCAGTCAGCCTGCATCTTCTTTACTTTTTCAGGCCAATCGAGTTTATCAAGATCATTCAGAAGACGATCTGCATAAGCTGTAATCTTCAGCATCCACTGACGCAGATTTTTCTTTGTTACCTCTGATCCACAACGCTCACACTTACCATTAACCACTTCTTCATTTGCTAAACCTGTTTTACATGAAGGGCACCAGTTGATTGGAAATTCCTTCTCATATGCCAAACCTTTTTTGAACATCTGAACAAAAATCCACTGTGTCCATTTGTAGAAATTAGGATCTGTTGTATTTACTTCCATATCCCAATCATACAATGCAGCAATTTCATTGATCTGGCGTTTGATATTTGTAATATTTGCCTCTGTTGATATTGCTGGATGAGTTCCCATTTTAATTGCATAATTTTCTGCCGGGAGACCAAATGCATCCCAACCCATTGGATGAACGATATAATATCCCTGCTGCAGTTTATAACGGCTCCATACATCAGAGATCACATATCCTCTCCAATGTCCTACATGAAGACCATTTCCTGATGGATATGGGAACATATCCAGACAGTAATATTTTTGCTTTTTATTTCCGTTATCATCCATTCTAGGATTTACCGGATTTTCTTCCCATTTTTCACGCCATTTTTTCTCAACGGCTTTGTGATTGTACACAATTTTCTGTGACATTATTATTCCTACCTTTCATATAAAATAAAAGCCTTTTCATCTCTATCATCAAGAGACGAAAAGGCTTACTTCCGTGGTACCACTCTTATTCATCCAACACTCTCTATAATGTCATGTCAGATGCACTCATTATATTCTATAACGGGAATACCCGCTTCTGTCTACTAGGTGATTCAACAGAAGAACTCCAAGATGAGTTCAAAGAATTCCATCTTCTGCCTCGCACCAACCGGCAGTTCTCTGTAAGACTTTCTTCTTCTACTAATTCTTATCTTCGTTTTTGCAATATTCTTCTTTATTATAAGAACTATTTATATAGAAGTCAAGTCATTTATCTAGGCATTCATTCGATTGAAATAGTCTTTTGTTTCCCTCACAACAACTCCACTTAATGTTAAAAGTGCAATTAAGTTTGGAAATGCCATTAATGCATTGAAAATATCTGCGATATTCCATACCGCTGCAACTGTCATATATGGTCCGAAAAATACACATAAAATATATAACCAGCGATAAGTTTTCACTGCTTTTTGGTTACGGTTAAATAAATACTCCAAACATCTTTCACCGTAATAGTCCCATCCAAGGATTGTTGTAAATGCAAAGAATACAAGACAAAGCATTAATGAAAAGGATGCAAATACAGATGGAAATGGTAAGCCCTGCTGGAATGCAGCCGTTGTAATTTCGACACCTTCAAGACCTGTATTCCAAGTTCCTGTTATTACAATAGAAAGACCTGTCATTGTACAAATTACAATTGTATCAATAAATGTTCCTGTCATGGAAACAAGTCCCTGACGTACAGGTTCTTTTGTTTGTGCTGCAGCTGCTGCGATTGGTGCACTACCAAGACCTGATTCATTTGAAAAGATACCTCTTGCGATTCCTTTCTGCATTGCTACAACCATTGTACCCATTGCTCCACCTGCAAGTGCACTTCCTGTAAATGCTGATTTTACTATTGTCACAATTGCACCCGGAATAGCTGTAATGTGTGTAACCATAATAATCAAAGCAAGTACCACATATAATACTGCCATAAATGGAACAACAACCTGTGAAACTTTTGAAATACGCTGGATTCCTCCGATTACAACCAAACCTACACAAACTGTAAGCACAAGGCATGAAATAACTGTTGCCCAAGAATATGTTCCACCAAACAAATTGACTGTATGAAGCATATCCGGGTCAAAGAAATTCTTAATTGCGGATGCAATACCATTTACCTGTGTGAAAGTTCCGATTCCGAATAATCCAACACCTGCTCCGAAAAAGGCAAATATCTTACCTAGCCATCTCCACTGTTTTCCCATACCATTTTCGATATAGTAAAATGGTCCACCCAGGACATGACCATTTTCATCTATCGTACGATATTTAATAGCCAGCAGGCCTTCTGCATACTTTGTAGCCATTCCAAAAAAGGCTGCAACTACCATCCAAAACAATGCTCCGGGTCCTCCGGCTGCAATTGCTGTTGCTACACCGACAATATTACCGGTTCCAATAGTTGCTGACAATGCAGTACACAAAGCTCCAAAACTTGTTACTTCTCCATGTCCGTCTTCTTCATTTTTCACCATGAATTTTAAGGCTTTTCCAAGATGTCGTACTTGTAATAGCCCTAATCGAACTGTTAATAGAAATCCTGTGATCAGGATTAGAATGATTAATGGAAGTCCCCATACGACTCCATCAAACCATGTGATAAAGTTGTTGATTTGCTCAAACATGTTAATATTCCTCCATCCTTTTGCCTGAGAGATTAACAGCAAATTGCTGCGTACACCTTCGGCGCTCTTCCTTTAGATTTTTTTGAAGAGACTCTCCTGAGTTTAGTGCTTTACAACACTGTAGACAAGCATACCACTCGTCGATAAATATTTCAAGATTTTTTTGAACTTTTCTGTTTTTTTGTTGTTCATAATACCCCTTTGGTGTATAATAGTTATAAGAGATTTGAGCAGATTAATACTCAAAAATTTTTCTACATAAAGGAGAGAATTGCCATGGTAAATTTAATCACAGGTCCGAAAGGTAGCGGAAAAACACAGCAGATCATTGAACTTGCAAACGAGAAGGTTAAGACTTCTAACGGTAACGTTGTATTAATCAAAAAAAGTCACAGAGATACATACAGCGTAGACTTTAATGTTCGTGCAATTTGTATGGATGATTACAAAGATATCGAGACACTAGAAGAATTTGTTGGATTCTTATATGGTATGGTTGCAGGTAATCATGATATTGATACGATTTTCATTGATGGAGCATTGAAACAGGCAGATATTACACTTAACAGTCTTCCAGATTTTCTTCAGAAACTGGATAAAATTGCTACTACAAACAACATTGAGTTCTTTGTAAGTGTAAGTGCATCCAAAGAAGACATTCCTAATATTGATGATCCGGCATATAAGGTTTTATGTTAATCCTTTCGGATAAAATGAATTACAATTTATCATGACCAGCTAATCGGTCAAAAAAATCCTGCAAGAATTTTTCCTGCAGGATTTTTCATTGTTATTTTTATTTAATATTGATTACAGTATTTGTTTTCTTTCCTTCTTGATATTCCAATGTAATTTCATCTCCAACGTTATATTTAATCACATCAATATAATCTATAACTGAAATATCAAAAATCTCATCTGATTTTTCCAACATCATATAGTAATGAGAATTTCCATCTACTACGCCTTGTACGATTTTTGTTATTTTCCCAGAAATAACTTCTGTTTCTTTAACGCTTTCATCTTTCACTTTAATACCATTTTCATACATTAATTGAACATATGCCTCTTCACAGGCACTTACTGTATCTCCTATTGCAACAATTTGATATTTTTGAACATTAACCATCGCATATTTTTTTACAAGTCCGGCATCATCCTTTAATGCAATAAAATATGTCGGCTCGCTGGAAATGTTTAAAAGCAACGGAAATGTAGCCTTATATTTCAGATTCTGTACCTGCCCTTCAGCAGAAGACATTGCCGAATCTTCTGTTGCGCCTTCCACTTCATAAAATTTTGTTTCCATAGTACGCTGATTCATAAGAACAAAACCAACATTAGATTGATCTCCGCTGACAGATGTTACACCAGTATATACCCAGACATCATCATCAATTGCCAGATAATTATATCCACTTGTTGTCATCAGACAATCTTTCTGTCCTAAAATACTATTAAAATATCCATGCTTTAGAGTTCCATGATAATTATATAATTCCACAAGTAAATCTGCAGAATAAGCACGGTCTATCCATTCTGGTGCATCTTCTATTGCATAATCCTGTGTTTCTCCTGTAATTGCGTTACAAAGCACAACCCTTCCTACTGTTACGCCACCAAACAACCCAATGTTATATTGTTTAACAGGACAGATCCAATATGGAACTCCCTCATCATTTACTTCAAAACTTAATTCATTAAAAATATAAGTCGGATAATTAAAACGCAAATGACGATAAATATTTCTGTTAAAATGGTCACTGGTCGTATACTTCATACCTTCATTTAATTTGACAAGCTCAGTGTTTTGTGTTGCCATATCGATACGAATATATGCCGGAATTCCTTCTTTTTGATTCGTAAACCATTTAATTAAACTTGCATAACGAAGCGGAGATACTCTAACAGGCTGATCTTTATAGTTAATCTGGCTATAAAGATCATCAACCTCAAACTGTGAAACCATATCCACCATACTTCCCATTTTACGGTTTCCAAGAATCGTTGCAGAGTCTTTATCTAACAACGGAATCTGATCAAATGATAATTCTTCTACATCTGTAGTAAATTTTCCGGTCTCTACGTTCAATAATTTCTGATATTTCTTTGCATTTATAATTGGCGAAGACAACAAACTGCCAATCAAATAAATTGCGATAAGCAAAATCAAAATTCCAGCAATAATCTTAAAGCCTAATAATCTTTTCATTTCAAATTTTGTAGGCTTTTTCTTTGCAAGATAAACTGCTCCTATTAAAACTACTACGATCAGCATGAATATCCATATCTCTGTTGCATGAATATTAATTGCCGGTAATGCTATATAATAATATAATCCTGCCAGAATCAGTACTGCTATTACCGATGCCAGCTTCCATTTTCCTTTTTTCATTTCTTCTCTCCTGCCTTTATCCACTTAAGCCTGTTTTTTAATTACTATTAGAATCGTCTTCTCCAAAGTTCTGGCGATAATAACAATAAATATGGGAATATTTCTAATCTTCCCAGTAACATATCCATGCAAAAAACGATTTTAGATAATGCCGAAAACTTGTAGAAATTTTCAACTGGACCGATCTGTGAAATACCCGGACCAACATTATTTAATGTTGTAAGCACAGAACTGAATGTTGTTGCAAAATCAAAATTATTAATAGAGACAAGTAATACTGATACCATCGTTATCATTATATAACATATAAAATAAATATATACACCTTTCATGGTACTTTCATTTATTCTCTTTCCGTTTACTTTTACAATCGTAATTGCTTTTGGATGCAACATGTTTTTTACTTGTTTTTTTATGCTTTTTAACATAATTAATAATCGTGAAACTTTAATTCCACCGCCTGTAGATCCGGCACATGCACCAATAATCATAAGACACAATAATATTGTCTTAGACAGTTCTGGCCACAGATTGTAATTTGCTGTACAAAATCCTGTTGTAGTGATAATTGATGCTACCTGGAATGATGCATATCGGAATGCATGTAAAATATTTCCATACATTCCTACAATATTTAAACTAATAATAGCTATAGAGCCTGCAATAATTCCAAGATATGCATGTAGCTCTTCGTTTTTTAATGCTTCTTTCCAATTTCTTAGGCGAAGGAGAAAATATAAATTAAAATTAACTCCGAATAAAATCATAAACACTGTAATTACACCATCAATATAAGCACTGTCATAATGCGCAACACTGCTATTTTTATTGGAAAAGCCACCTGTTCCAGCAGTACTAAATGCGTGTAATAATGCATCAAAGAAATTCATTCCTCCGAACATTAAAAATATAACTTCTGCCGCTGTCAATACAAAATACATTGCATATAAAATTCTTGCAGTATATCTTGCCTTTGGCACAAGCTTATCTGCTTCTGGACCTGGAACCTCTGCTCTCATTAAATGCATAGAATCATCATCATCAAGAGATGTCAGTACCATAACAAAGACCAGAACACCCATTCCGCCAATCCAATGTGTCAGACTTCTCCAGAAAGACATTCCCATTGGAAGAACTTCAATATCTGTTAATATCGTAGAACCTGTTGTTGTAAAGCCAGATACTGTTTCAAAAAATGCATCCAGATAATTTGGAATACTTCCGCTTATATAAAATGGAACAGCACCAAAGAGTGACCATAAAATCCATGCCGCACCAACAATTACTAATCCGTCCTTTGCATATATTCTTTTGTTCTTAGGAACTTTTCTTCCCAGTAAAAAATATATCAATATCAACACTGCACTTACTATCAGAAAACAAAAACCACTTTTTTCTCTGTATATTAAAGATACAATTGCTGGGAGCAATAGCACAAGACCTTCTACGCCCACCATTTTTGCTAATATATATATTATCATTTTCTTATTCATATCAACACCTACAACAAAATATCCTCAATATCGCGAATTTGTCTTTCCATTGTAATTACGATTACATTATCTCCCACCTGAATAGAATCATCTCCGTTAGGGATAATAATGTTTCGTTTACGTGCAATACATGCAATTAGGTTATTACTCTTTAATTGTAATTCTTTCAATGGAACATTTGTATAACGAGTTTCTTTCTTAACGATAAACTCCAATGCTTCAACTTTTTCATCAATAAGCCGATACATTGTTTCTACATTCACACTTCCCTGTGAATTCTTTCGTGCCCGAACATAACTTAAAATAACATCTGCAGTCACTGTTTTAGCAGACACAATACTGTCAATTCCATAGTCCTCTACCATCTGTGCACGTTGATCTTCATTTACTTTTGTAATAATTTTCCCTACATTCTGACTCTTTGCAAATAATGACAAAATGATGTTTTCTTCATCCATACCCGTCAGAGCTACAAATGCGTCTGCATCTTGAACGCCTTCCTCCATAAGCAGATCATGATTTGTTGCATCTCCACAAATAATAGTAGCTTTTGGAAGCATCTCACACAAATCTTCACATCTTTTTTTATTCAATTCAATAATCTTCACCTGCATTCCCAATCCGCATAATTGTAATGCAAGATAATAGCTTACACTTCCGCCGCCACAGATCAGGACTTTTTTAATTTTGGTTCTTCGACTTCCAAACACTTTAAAAAACAGTCCAATTTCCTTATGCGAAGCTGCCACATGAAGACGATCTCCTTCTTGAATTACATATTCTCCGTCTGGAATAAACACATCGTCCCCGCGTTCTACCGCACAGACTAATACTTTAATCTGATACTGATTATTAATCTCTGCAAGAGACATGCCTGCAAGCTTATTTCCTTTACTGATAAGAAATTCAACAAGCTCTACTCTGCCTTTTACAAATGTTTCAACCTTACTGGCATCCGGGAACAAAAGTACACGTGAAACCTCTCCGGCTACTGCAAGTTCTGGATTTACTGCCATACTTAATCGCAAGTCTTCTTTAAGCAAGTCAATTTGTTTATAATAAATTGGATTTCTCACTCGCGCAATTGTATGTTTTGCACCAATCCTTCTTGCAATAAGACAACTAAGCATATTACACTCATCTGTTGAAGTACAGGCAATCACCAAATCTGCATCCGGCACACCTGCATTTTTTTGCACTTCTGCACTTCCACCTTCACCTGGGATACACATAATATCCAGTCGGTTCATCGCCTCCATTAGTTTTTCTTCATTATTGTCAATCAAAACAACATCATAATCTTCTGCGGAAAGAGCTTTTGCAAGCTTATATCCAACCTTCCCATCACCAATAATGACAATCTTCATTTTTTCTTTTCCTCTACTTTTTTCTTTAGATTTCATCTATCTGAACAGTAGATGAATTATAGCACTTTTATATTGAAAGTACAATGATTTTGTACAGATAAAACGTATTTATAAATGTACAATCTTATTTTATAAAATTTTTTACACTATGGAAGGGAGTGGCTCGCTTCCATAGCGCCACTCCCTTCTACTATTTTATGATTTTCTTTTATATTATGCTTCCTGTGCTCTTGCTGCAATTTCTTTCTCCTGAACATCTGAAGGAGCCTGCTCATATCTAGAAAATGTATATTCGTAATTTCCTCTTCCGCCTGTCATGGAACGAAGCACTGTACAATAACCAAACAGCCCTGTCATCGGAATATCTGCTTCGATTACCTGTTTACCTCCTGCAACAGGATTCATACCAAGCACTCTTCCTCTTCGTTTATTCAAATCTCCCATAACATCTCCTGTATAGCTGTCAGGAACTGTTACTTTTAAGGATGCAATTGGCTCAAGAAGAACCGGGCCGGCTTCCATAAATCCTTTCTTAAATGCCTGGATCGTAGCTGTTTTAAAAGCCATCTCTGATGAATCTACAGGATGATAAGATCCATCATATAAAACAGCTTTCACTCCAACAACAGGATATCCTGCCAAAGGTCCTTTTAATACAGATTCCTGCAATCCTTTTTCTACTGCCGGGAAGAAGTTCTTTGGAACAGCTCCTCCTACAACTTCTTCTTCAAATATGAATGGTGTCTCAAGATCTCCAGATGGGCCAAATCTCATCTTTACATGTCCGTACTGACCATGTCCACCAGATTGTTTTTTGTATTTTGAATCCACATCAGAATTCTTTTTGATTGTCTCTCGGAATGCTACTTTTGGCGTTTCTAATGTGATTTCCACTTTATATCTTGCAGCAATCTTGCTTGCAGCAATTTCCAAATGCTGCTCGCCCATACCATACAACAGAGACTGATGATTTTCACTGTCATTAACAGCTTTTAATGTTACATCCTCTGCCATCATTCTGGATATTGCCTGAGATACTTTGTCTTCATCACCTTTATTTTTTACACGATATCTCATATATGTATAAGGTACAGAATAATCTGTCTTCGGATACAGTACTTGTGTATTTTTTGTAGCAAGTGTATCTCCTGTAGCTGTATTAGAAAGCTTTGCAACCGCTCCTATATCGCCTGCAAACAATTCTGATACTTCAGTTGGTTTATTTCCACACATAACGTAAAGCTTACCAGGTTTTTCTTCTGCGTCTGAATTAGGATTATATAATACATCATCTCCTTTTAATACTCCGGAGCATACTTTAATAAATGAATATTTTCCAATAAATGGATCTACCATAGTTTTAAATACATAAGCTGTTTTTGCTTTTGAAAATTCATAATTAGCCTCAAAAATATCATTCGTTGTACGATTAATACCAACACAAGTTCTTTTATCCGGACTTGGGAAGAAGCGAACAATATCAGACAAAAGATTCGCAACACCCTGGGCCTGTATATTTGATCCCATCGCTACCGGTACAATTGTTCCGTCCATTACTTCTGTACGCATAGCTGCACGAATTTCTTCGATAGAGAACTCTTCTCCATTAAAATAACGATCCATAAATTCTTCACTTGTCTCTGCAACAGCTTCCATCAAGGAATCTCTTAATATCTGAAGGTTTGGCAGACAATAATCTGGAATCTCGCATTCCTCTCTCTGACCTATTTCTGTGTAACGTCTTGCTGCATTCTTAATTACATTAATATAACCTACTAATTTTTCATTTTCACGAATCGGCTGGAAATGTGGTGCGATTTTTTTACCATACCGTGATGTAAGATCTTCTACTACTTGTCGAAAACTTGCATCGTCCACATCCATCTCTGTTACATAAATCATTCGTGGAAGATTGTATTTATCGCAAAGTTCCCATGCTTTTTCAGTGCCAACCTGTACGCCCGCTTTACCTGATACAACAATAACTGCTGCGTCTGCTGCACTGACAGCTTCCTCCACTTCACCTACAAAATCAAAATATCCCGGAGTGTCTAAAATATTAATCTTTGCTTTTTCCCACTCGATTGGAATCAAACTTGTTCCGATTGAAAAACCACGCTTCTGTTCTTCTTTATCAAAATCGCTTACTGTATTGGATTCTGAAACCTTTCCCATGCGAGTTGTTGCTCCTGATACATAAAGCATTGCCTCCGCAAGACTTGTTTTTCCACTGCCTCCATGTCCGAGTAATACCACGTTTCTAATCTCGTCTGTTCTGTAAACCTTCATGTTGCTGCCTCCTTGTATGTTTTTATGCATGTCTTTTCTCGTTCTTATTCCGCATACATATGATATGTGAATATTGTACTAAACTTTTTTCGATATTACAACCTTTTTATATATTTTACACAATGTTTTTTCCGTTCTTCTTTTTTTAAGTTCTACTCTTCTTTACTTTTACGCGTTAAAATGATAATATACTTAAATATATGCATACATATAAAGAAGGAGAGCTATTATGAAAGCAAAAAAAATTGGTTTTGTTGGTCTTGGGTTGATTGGTGGTTCTATTGCAAAAGCAATTCGCCAATATTATCCTGACTATGAACTTCTTGCCTTTGACAAAAATAAAGAAACACTTGCACTTGCTGTTCAAGAAGAAATTATCCATACTGTTTCTTCTTCTATTGATGATAATTTTAGAGATTGTGATTATATTTTTTTATGTGCACCAATTTCTTTTAACAATGCTTATTTAAGCCAATTAAAGGATTATATCTCACCAAATTGTATTTTAACAGATGTTGGAAGCGTAAAAACATCTATCCACGAAGAAATCATTCGACTTGGATTAGAAGAAAATTTTATCGGAGGACATCCGATGGCAGGTTCTGAAAAAAGTGGTTTTGTAAATTCAAAAGCAATTCTTATTGAGAATGCTTACTATATCCTTACCCCTTCAGCAAATGTTTCAAGAGAAAAAGTGGAAGCCTATAAGACATTTGTCTCTTCATTAAAGGCATTGCCTATTGAACTCGATTATCACCAGCATGATATGCTTACCGGAACTATCAGCCATCTTCCGCATATTATTGCTTCGAATCTTGTAAATTTCGTTAAAAAAACTGACACAGATGATGAGTTAATGAAGATGCTTGCAGCCGGAGGATTTAAAGACATTACAAGAATCGCGTCCTCGTCACCAATTATGTGGCAGCAGATTTGTTTAAAAAACAAAGAACCAATTTCGAAAATCCTCGGTGGTTTTATTGATTCTTTATCTGAAACGAAAAAATTAATTGACCAGTCTTCTGAACGGGAATTATATTGTATGTTTGAAAGTTCCAGAGATTATCGCAATTCGATGCCTAATAGTTCAGCGGGACCTATCAAGCGTCAATTTTTATTGTATTGTGATATTGTGGATGAAGCCGGTGGAATTGCAACAATTGCAACGATTTTAGCGACGAATCACATCAGTATTAAAAATATTGGTATTATTCATAACCGAGAATTTGAAGAAGGTGTTTTATTAATTGAATTTTATGATCAGGATTCTTCTGTGCAAGCTGCGGCACTACTGAAGAAATATCATTATATCGTATATGAAGTTTAGCCAAGGGAGGTATTACAATATGGAGTTAGCTAAAATCACGGGACTTCGAGGAGAAGTAAATATTCCTGGGGATAAATCTATTTCTCACAGATGCATTATGTTTGGTTCTATTGCCAGTGGGACTACAGAAATTTCGAACTTCTTGCAAGGAGCAGATTGTCTTGCAACGATTAATTGTTTTCGTAGAATGGGAATCGAAATTGAAAATCAAGAAGAAAAGATCATTGTACATGGAAAGGGACTTCATGGATTAACTGCACCAACGGAAATTCTGGATGTCGGAAACAGCGGAACTACAACTCGTCTTATCTCTGGAATTTTGGTTGGACAACCTTTTGAATCCAAACTCTCTGGTGATAATTCATTGAATTCCAGACCTATGAAACGTATTATTGAACCTTTAACAAAAATGGGAGGGCATATTTCAAGCATCTTAAGAAATGGTTGCGCTCCCCTCTATATTGCTCCCGGAAAACTTCACGGAATACATTATGATTCTCCTGTTGCTTCTGCCCAGGTAAAATCAAGCATCTTATTAGCTGGATTGTATGCTGACGGAGAAACTTCTGTCACTGAGCCTTCTCTTTCTCGCAATCATACAGAATTAATGCTTAAAGAATTTGGTGCAGATATTCGTTCTCAATTTGATTTAAACACAAGTAAAGCAACTGCATTTATTCGGCCTTGCAGTGAACTTTATGGACAAAAAATTATGGTCCCGGGAGATATTTCTTCCGCTGCTTACTTTATTGCAGCCGGGCTTCTTGTACCAGATTCAGAAATTCTGATAAAAAACACAGGAATCAATGCAACCCGGGCGGGCATTTTAAAAGTATGTGAAAATATGGGCGCAAATATTACTTTGTTAAATGAGCGTACAGAAGGTGGTGAAGCAATTGCAGATATCCTGGTTCGGACAAGCAAGCTTCATGGTACTACTATTTCAGGGGATATTATCCCAACACTAATTGATGAAATTCCGATTATTGCCATAATGGCAGCTGCTGCAGAAGGTACAACTATAATAAAAGATGCAGCCGAGTTAAAAGTAAAAGAGACAAATCGTATCGAAACTGTTGTTGACAATTTAAAAGCTATGGGATGCGATATTATTGCCACAGATGATGGAATGATCATTCATGGGGGGAAAACACTTCATGGCACAACCATTCATACCTTACTGGATCATCGTATTGCAATGGCATTTAGCATTGCAGCATTAATTGCAGAAGATACCACTCGAATTCTTGACAGCAAATGTGTCGATGTCTCTTATCCTACTTTTTATGATTCATTCGAAAATTTATTATAATTTCTTATTTTATAGCCTTTCGATATAAAATAGCACATAAAAAGAGAATCATTTTTTGCCAGGCAAATTATGATTCTCTTTTTTAGCCGTAGTTTAAATCAAACTATTATTTTAAAGATAGTTTTGATAGCATTTCACTTACTGTCCATCCATATACAGGATGTCTCTTGTACGGAGCAATCTCACATAATGGTTTTAAGACAAAATCTCTGTTTTGCATATCAACATGTGGAACGCAAAAATCAGATTCCTGTATCACGCAATCATCATAAAATAAAATATCCAGATCTAAAGTACGAGGACCCCAATGTATTTTCCGCTCGCGACCGGCATTTTGTTCAATTCGATGCAATTCATCTAATAATTCATGTGGAGTAAGCAAAGTACGCATCTTTAAACAGCCATTTAAAAATTCATCCTGATCTGTGACCCCATATGGTTCTGTAACGAGATACTCTGAAACCCTTGTCACCTTGCAGTTTTCCAGCAGATCTAATGCAGTAACTGCGTCATCAAGAAATTGCCGTTTATTTCCAATATTAGACCCCAACGCAATATATACTGTGTGCCAGCTTCTGTCAATCTCTACAGACACTGTTTCAAGAGGCAGTCCAATCGGTGCCCACGGTTTCTTTATTTCAATTTTTACCCTTTCGAGATGAGTCACTTGAAGAAGTAATTGTTCTGCTAAACTTTCTGCCAATCGTTCTAACAATTGAAATGTATGCTCTTTTACATATTTATCAATAAACTGACTTACTTCGCCATAATGAATAGACGCTGTCAGCTCGTCCGTTTTTCCTGCTTCGCGTGTATCTGTATATAGAACTACTGATACAAGAAATTTCTGTCCTAACTTATTTTCCTCTGGAAACACTCCATGATTTGCAAATATTTCCAAATTTTCAATTTTTATTTTGTCCATTATGTTTAAATAATCTCCGTTAATTTTATAATTAATCTTTTCTATTTCCACACATGACTGAAGCAATTTATCTCAGTCGAGAAGGCTCCCACCTCTTTAGGTGGTGAGTAATAGCAAATTAGTCTCAGTGGGAGTCCAATCTCCGACTGAGATAAACGCTCCGCGATGATGCGCAGTGATTCTGATAGGAATATGTCAGCTTCGCTGACCAGAATCACGCGCCAAGTCTCACGGACGTTCGACTTGAATTTTAATTAATTTCATGTTTTCTCATAATTGCTTCTGTCATTTTGATTGCGCGATAATTTGCCTTTACGTCATGGACTCTTACAAAGGAGCATCCCTTCATCATTCCAATAACGGTTGTCGCAAGAGTGCCCTCTTCTCTTTGATCTGCCGGAAGATCCAGTGTCAGACCAATCATAGACTTTCGAGACGTCCCAAGAAGAACAGGATATCCTAATGTTTGAATGGAATCTACATGCTTCATCATCTCTAGATTCATCTCATATGTTTTTCCAAAGCCGATACCCGGATCTAACATAATCTTATCGTCTTCTATCCCTGCCTGTTTTGCAAGTCGAATGGTTTCTTTCAAATCATCCAGAACATCTTCAATAAAATTGCTATACTCTGTATTATCGCGATTATGCATCAGGCAACAAGTAGTCTGATTTTTAGCAATCACTCCTGCCATTTTCTCGTCGTATTTTAGTCCCCAGATATCATTAACTAAATCTGCTCCTGCCTGAATTGCTGCCTCAGCCACATTGCTTTTATAAGTATCTATTGATATCGGAATATCAAATTCAGTCTTTAATTTTGCAATTATCGGTACAACACGTTCGATTTCTTCTTCATCTGATATCTGTATATGTCCCGGTCTTGTAGACTCTCCTCCGATATCAAAAATATCTACACCATTTTCTGCCATTTCCTTGGCATGATATAGTGCCGAATCTAACGAATTATATTTTCCACCATCTGAAAATGAATCTGGTGTTACATTTAAAATTCCCATGATATATGTATGATGCTCTGTATCAAACGTTTTTTGACCTATAATCATATTTCAATCTCCATATTCTTTTTTTCTATTGTCCAATTACATTCTTTTTCTGCAAGACAGCTATAGCATGCTCTTGATTTTTTATCCGCAGTATATAACAGCCAACTTAATATATCGGATAGATTTGTATTTTTTGCTTGGTCTATACACACGTTTTGTTGAACTCTGTGATTTTGGATTGCTGTGAGAATTCCTTGTTTCTCTTCTTCTGTAAAACTTAATTCTGGAAGATCACGGAATATGATTTTCGCAATTTCTACGGATGCTTTTTCGTGTGGATATCCTTCTTCATACTGTCTGTATTTCCCAATATCATGCAATAAAGCCATTCCATAAATAACCGGTTTACGAATTCTAAAATCTTGCTCTAAATTCAATATCCACGCAATGCGAGCAACATCAATAAAATGTTCCATTGTGTGTCGGCAAAATTTTCTTCCTTCTTCCGCTTTTTGCAGACGTATGTAACACTCTTGGTATAATGAATGCTTTCGAATGTATTCTATTTCTATTAATTTTTCCATTTTCAAAGCCTACCGTAACATTCTAAAAAATGTATCTTCTAATTCTTGGTTATTTTCAAAAATTCCTCTTTTAACAATTGTTACCGTCTGACTTCCCGGTTTTTTAATTCCACGCATTGTCATACACATATGCTCAGCCTCAATCATCACCATAACACCTTTTGGATTCAATTCCTTTTCCAGTGCATCTGCAATCTGCCCTGTCAATTGTTCTTGCAACTGAAGTCTTCTTGCAAAAACTTCTACTGTTCGGGCTAGCTTGCTCAACCCTACAACTTCACCGTTTGGAATATATGCGATGTGTGCTTTCCCATAAAATGGAAGTAAATGGTGCTCACAAGTAGAATAAAATGTAATATCTTTTTCTAATACCATTGCATCATTATCTACATGAAAACGTTTTTTTAAATGTTCTGAAGCATCTTCTTCCATTCCACCATATATTTCTTCGTACATTCTTGCAATACGATCTGGTGTTTCCACTAATCCTTCACGAGTCACGTCTTCTCCGATTCCTTCCAGTAATAGACGAACTCCTTCTTTTACCTTTTCGTGATCTATCATTTACTCATCCTCATTTTTCAATCTTTTCTTCTTTTCCAACAAGTCTCATTACATCTCCAAGATACGATAATGATCCAAATGCAACAATAATATCATCTTCTTTTGTCTGACACATGACAGTATCAATTGTATCTTTCAATGACGGCATACTGCAAACTTCATATGATTCGTCTGATTTTTTTAAAGATTCTTCTTTTGTGGCAGTTGCCTCCCAATTTTTTTCAATTACCTGTTTTAATAAGTCTGCATCCAATGTTCTATCCTTATTCGGAAGATTAATTGTATATACCCTTTTTGCTAACGGCAACATAATTTGTACAATTTTTTCATATTCTTTATCTTTGAAAACTCCCATTATAAAGATAAACTGTTTTTGAGGAAAATATCTTTCTAATGTTTTTTTCAATTGCTTTGCAGCATCTTCATTATGTGCCCCATCAACAATAAACACCGGATTTTCATGTATGCAAGTAAATCTACCCTTCCACTTCGTTTTCAGAAAGCCATTTCTAATAGCTTCCATCGAATATACACTTTTTTTCGATGTTTTCTCACATTTATTTTCTGTCTGCTCAATTCTTTGTAATGCCAGTAGAACCTCACATGCAGTTGCGGCATTTTGAATCTGATACAATCCCGCCAGCGGAATATGAATATTTTCAAATTGTTTATAAGAAAATGTCTGTCCATGATAAGATTCATCTAAAACTTGTACTTTATCAGGCTCTGCGAATTGTATCGGTACATGATTTTTATCTGCTGCTTTTTTTAATACTTTTCTTACTGCTTCTTCTTGTGCTGCTGAAACAACAACACATCCAGGCTTTATGATTCCCGCTTTATTTTCTGTGATTTCTTCTAATGTATTTCCCAAAAATCCCATATGATCTCTGCTTATATTGGTAAACACAGCCACTTTTGTATTGGAAATAATATTTGTTGCATCTAAAATACCGCCCAGACCAGTTTCCAATACTACATAATCACAATGCTCTCTCTGAAAATATAAAAAAGCTATTGCGGTCTCAACTTCAAATACGGTCGGACTAGCCTTTCCGTTTGTCTCCATACGCACAATAGCTCTCTGAACTTCTTCAACTAATTCTGTAAATACTTTTTCCGAGATCCAATTTCCATTTATCTGGATTTTTTCCAGATAACCAATTACTGTTGGTGAAACATATCTGCCAACACGAAATCCGGTCTCACTTAATATTGTAGAAATATATGCAAGCACAGACCCTTTTCCATTGGTTCCCGCAATATGTATGAACCTCAAATCATTCTGTGGATTTCCCAGTTCATACAACAGCTCTCGAATCGTATCCAAGCCAAGTACACTTCCGTATTTCGACACTTCGTCCAAATATACCCTTGCTTCTTCGTAGGTCACGTTTCTTGTTTCCTTTCAATTTATGATTGCTTTCGCTGTTGTTCATCATATCACTTATACCATATTCTAACAAGTAGAATTTTTCAGCTAATCTTATCTGTTTTTTGCTTTATCTCACAAATCCTCATCTAACATATAAATAAGTGCATTACAAATACATGCTGCAATATTACTTCCACCTTTTCTTCCTCTGGCAATAATATAAGGCGTATCTTCTAATTTTAAGATTAACTCTTTCGATTGAACTACATTTACAAAACCAACCGGAACACCAATAATCAGTTCGGGATCAACGATTCCTTTTTCGACCTGTTCATACAAATGTATCAGTGCTGTAGGTGCATTCCCAATCGCATATATCAACTTTTTATTAAGCTTTGCTGCCTTTTCCATACTTGCAACAGCTCTCGTAGTACCGTTCGTTTTTGCCTGTATTGCAACGTCTTCATCCGACATAAAGCAAAATACTTCTCCACCATATTTTGCAAGTCGTTTTTTGTTGATCCCCGATTTTCCCATCTGTGTATCTGTTACTATGGATGCGCCCTGTCGGATTGCATCTAACGCTTTTTGAACAGCATCCTTTGAAAAAACTAAATTTTTCGCATAATCAAAATCCGCACTTGTGTGAATGCATCGTTTCACGATTGGTTCTGTTCCAGGAATCAATTGTGTATCTCCAAGTTCTTCTGTGATAATCTCAAAACTTCTTCTTTCAATATCTTTTGGTAGTACCTGTTCTAGTTCTATAGCCATTTTTTCACCTGTTTTCTTTCTGATCATTTCAGCTTTTCGCCAATACCACAAACTACTCGCGTTACTTTGTCTGCCTGTTTTGCAAGAGTGGTACAGATTCTTCCAACCTGTTCTCTATAATAACGTTCAAACGAATCCACCGGCACAAGCCCATATCCAACTTCGTCACAAATTATTACTTTTTGTATATCTTTCGCAAAAATTTGTTCTATTATTTCTTTGATATCTAATTTCTCATTCTTTAAAATTCGTTTTATATAAATTTCAAAGTGATAAATTCCAATTGCGTTTTGAATTTTTTCAAAAGAATCTATTTCTCCGTCTGCCCATTGTATTTGAGGATAAAGTTTTCTTGCATATTCTAGTTTTCCTTGATATGCACCACCAATAATTAAATGCAATCCTGCTTTTTTGTTCATACACTTCACCTTTTCATTTTTATATAAAACTGCTTGTCCATATATTACTTCTTCTACTTCTACTGCTGCTTTAGCCAGTTCGCAATTTACTTTTCCTAAAACCTGCTTATACATCCGCATTTCATTTGAATAAACTGTTGATTCCGAAAAAACTTCATTTGTTACAATAACAATATTTTCGTAAATATCGTTTAACTTTTCCACGCCATTTAAAATGTAATCCGTGAGTTTTTCAACTACTTCGTTATTAGATAATGCAGGATACTGTTTTTTAAAAATTGTATTTACACCTGTTTCATCAAACAACTCATTTGCAACAAGATTTGACATACATTCTAATAGCACAACTTCTTTTTTATCCGAGTTTTTTTGAAGTTTCATATTCTTAACAAATTCTGACAAATTTGTAAAACATTCTTCCGTCTGGAAATTTTTCTTTGCTCTCATTTGTCTATGTCTGTTTATTTTTTCTTCGGTTTCCCTTCCATATGGAATCATTGTAGCAAGATAAACTTTCGAACTGTTTGTTTTTTTACTTAATTCACAAAGTTTGTTTTCTGCATATTCTGATTTTCCGCTTCCACTTCCTCCTGTTATAAGGTATAACATAACATTTTGCTCCTGATTTATTTGATAATTCCATCTATTAGTATGATTTCACTATTTTCATAATATTATTTTTTATTTAAAATCTTATATATTGCACTCATATCCAGATTTTCACGAATAATAGCTGCAAGTTTATCATACTGCTCTTCTTTATATGCAGACATATCCACAGCCTCTACTTCATTGATATTTAATCCTTTTTGTTTCAATAATGCAATGATAAGTTGCCTTGCAACTTCTGGTTTGTCAAAAATCCCATGTACATAACTTCCATATACTGTTCCTTTTGCAGCCCCATCTATTATTTCAGTATTCTGCACGATATCATTTAATTTCAAAATACCATGTGTATCATTCAAATAACTCGTTTTTCCCATATGAATTTCATATCCTTCAATTTCAATTCCTTTTAATTCTGAAAGCATTCCGGGAACTTCTTGAAATGTTCCTTTCACACGAGTTCTTTTCTTTTCTTTTTGAAATACCGTTTTTGTCGGAAGCAATCCAAGTCCTCTGAGTTTTCCGGCTTTCTCAACCCCGTTTGGATCTTCTATTTCTTCTCCAAGCATCTGGTAGCCTCCACAAATACCAAATACCAATTTGTCATGCTTTGCATGTTTCTGGATTTTCATCTCAAGACCATTTTGTCGCATCCATAAAATGTCTTCCATTGTATTTTTACTTCCTGGAAGAATTACTGCATCCGGGTTCCCAAATTCTGCCGCACTATTTACATAACGGACAGAAACCATATCCATACATTCTAAAGCCATCATATCTGTAAAGTTTGATAACCTTGGAAAACGGATTACTGCAATGTCAATTAACGACACCTCTTTTTTATTCTGGATTCTTTCTGACAGACTGTCTTCTTCATCAATATCTAAATGAAAATATGGAATTACCCCGAGTACCGGTTTATTTGTTCTGTCTTCTAACATTTTTAATCCTGGATCTAATATTTTTTTATCTCCGCGGAATTTATTGATAACAGTCCCTACAATTCGCTCTTGTTCTTCTTTTTCCAGAAGTTCAATAGTTCCAACAATCTGTGCAAAAACACCTCCACGGTCAATGTCTCCAACTAATATTACTGGCGCATCTGCAAGCTTTGCCATTCCCATATTTACAATATCTTCTTGTTTTAAGTTTATTTCTGCCGGACTTCCTGCCCCTTCAATCACGATAATATCATATTCTTTGTTGAGTTGCTCATAGGCCTGCATAATTGCAGGAACATATTCTTTTTTATGGCGGTAATATTCTATGGCAGACATATTCCCCATCACTTCTCCATTTATGATAACCTGAGAGCCTGTGTCACTGGAAGGTTTCAATAAAATCGGATTCATCAAAACAGAGGGCTTAATCCCAGCCGCTTCAGCCTGCATCACCTGTGCTCTTCCCATTTCAAGACCTTCTTCTGTAATATACGAGTTCAAAGCCATATTTTGTGATTTAAACGGAGCCACTTTATATCCATCCTGTGCAAACACTCTGCATAATCCTCCTGCAAGAATACTTTTTCCTGCATTCGACATCGTTCCTTGTATCATAATAGGTTTTGCCATTTCTCTACCTCTTCTCTTAAAGCTGTTAGTAATCGATCATTTTCTTCTTTTCTTTTTATTGCTATTCGATAATACCCTTTTTTTAATCCGATATAATTCTGACAGTCACGGATCAAAATATTTTTTTCAAGCAATTTTTCATACAAAGACTCTTTTCCTCCATAATATATTAAAATGTAATTTGCGTCCGATTGAATATAGGATATTCCAATGGATTCTAACTCCAATTCCATTCTTTTACGCTCTTTTGTAATATATTGTCTGGTTTTTTCAACACGTTCTTCATCCTCAATTGCAGCAAGTCCTGCCGCTTGAGCTACTGTCGATACACTCCAGGGTTGACGTACCCTCTGTATTCTTTCCAACAGAGAATTATCACTGCACAATATGTATCCTAATCTTAGTCCGGGTATTGCATGCATTTTAGTAAATGCACGTAAAATAATTAATTGAGAATAATTTTTTACCTCTGCTTGCATAGTTGATTCTTTGGGATTTTCTAAAAATTCATAAAAACATTCATCTAATATCAAACGAATCCGGAATTTTACGCATTTTTCTAATATCCGCATTAGTAAATTTTTAGGAATTTTTTTCCCGGTCGGATTATTTGGAGAGCATAAAAATACAACATCTAAATCCGAAGTCAAATTCAAAAGAATGTTCTCGTTTACTTCAAAACCATCCTCTGTATACAAGTATACATGCTGTACATCACACTCAACTGTTCGTAGTGCCTGCTCATATTCTGAAAATGTTGGTGCTGTAACTAATGCCTTTTTTGGTTTTTCTGCGAGTACATAGGAAAAGATTAAATCTGCAGCCCCATTTCCACACAGTATATATGGCTCTGGCAATTCCAAATAATCTGCTATCTTTCTAACCAATGCACGGCACTTGTTGTCCGGATAATGATGAATCTCTTTTAAAGCACTTTGTGCAGCTGCAATTACATTTTTACTAGCACCAAATGGATTAATATTCGTTGAAAAATCCAATATTTTATCATATTCTTTATAGTTGTAAATGTCTCCTCCGTGTACATATTGCATTTTTATTTCCTCTTAGCTTGTCTTCTTTTGTATAATTGTATACAACCATCTTCTATGCAATTATACTCTAGATTATATAGAATAATAATTTAATTGTTCCGAATATTATCATTGTAACAATTGCTGTAACATACATCAAACGATTTGTTTGACAAATATCCTCAATACGTATTGAACGAATTGGTTCCCCAATATATGGTTTTTTATATAACTTTCCAAAATACCACGCATCACCGGCCAATTGTATATCCAACGCTCCCGCACATACTGCTTCTGTTTGTGCCGAATTCGGACTACTGTGATTGTAACGATCTCTTAAAAAGATTTTCCATCCGTTTTTCCAATCTAATCCGCATAAAAATGCTGCCAAAACCATCATAATTGCCGAAATTCGAGCCGGAATATAGTTTACAACATCATCCATTTTTGCTGCTATTCTTCCTATATATAAATATTTTTCATCTTTATAGCCCAGCATCGAATCCATTGTGTTGATTGCTTTATATAACATTCCAAGAGGGGCACCGCCTATTAACATATAAAGGAGGGGAGCAATCACGCCATCAGATGTGTTTTCTGCTATTGTTTCAACAGTTGCTTTTGTTACTCCTTCACAATCTAACTTTGCTGTGTCTCGCCCAACAATCATTGATACCGCTTTTCTTGCTCCCTCTAAATCACTCTCTTTCAATTTCTTATATACTTTCATGCTTTCTGCTTTCAACGATTTAGCTGCAAGCAATTGATAACACCAGAACATCTCCAGCAAAAATGCTGCAATTTCATTTTTGCTTTTCAAAATTTCCAACAATCCATATGGGATTCCCGTAAATAAAATTATAACTAGCCCCCACAACAATCCCCCACCTATCAATAATCCAGATTTTGAATTTCGGCTTATTTTACGGATTGCTTTTTCCAGTAATGAAATAACATTACCCATAATACGAACCGGATGGTACAACCATACCGGATCTCCAAACAGAAAATCTAAACAAAATCCTCCAATACAGGCTGCCAATGAAATCATAGCTTTTTAATCCCCCTCAGCACTTTCTTTCGCCCCTCTTTCCATTCTTTTTCATCCAAATACATCTGATAACCTTCTCCATTTTTTAATAACCAATCGTAAAACTCAGAAGCTTGTTCTGAAAATTGCGAAAGAACAGCCATAATAGAACCACCATGAATAACAAAACAGACACATTTTTTATGTTGTTCTATCGCCTGAAATATGGATTCTTCAAATCCGTCTCTGCATCGCTTTAAAAAGCTTTCACGACTTTCTCCTTTTGGAAAAGGTAAAGTCCCATTTGATTCCAACCATGCCTGATATTCCGGAAATGCTTGTAATTCTTCATGATTTTTGTTTTCAAATAACCCAAAATCACTTTCTTTAAGCTTAGGCTGTAATTGTAATGCAATATCCGAAAAATATATTTTTGCGGTTTCTACACATCTCTTTAATGGACTTGAAATAAGCATATCCGGTAACTGACATTTTTTTAATTTATTTTGCATTTGCTCAATTATAACAAGCTGTGCTTCTTTTTTTATCAAAGATTCATTGGTTGTTCCAATATATCTATGTTCTACATTTCCTTTTGTCTTCAAATGACGAATTAAATAAATTTCCATTTTTTCTCCTGTCATACTAAAGCATATAATCTTGTTCCTAATACAATTACTCCCAACATGAGCAATTCAAAGACTTGTAAAAAATACCCTGCCAAATCTCCCGTAATGCCTCCAAATTGTTTCTTGCATAAGCGTTTATAATATTGAAAGAAAAGTGCTCCTGCCACAAACAGAGATATCGCATTTTTAAAATTGTATACCAGCATACACCCAGTACTTATCATTATCCAGCAATACATCGTCATTTTAACACGTTTTTTTTGTGCCGTATCTTGAAAGGTTTTGGCTAACCCGCTATTTTTTGCAGTTTGAAATGTCACAACAGAATAACCGCTCAATGCTCTGGATAGCACGTAACCGCAAGAAATCAATGGCAGCATCTCAACACTGGCTTCGCTCCACAATGCAATATTACACAATAGATAACATCCCATCCCAATAATTGCAAATGCACCTGAATTCGAGTCTTTCAATATTTGTAGTTTCTTTTCTTTATCCCCCCAGGAGCTAAGTGCATCTATTGTATCCAAAAAGCCATCAAGATGAATTCCTCCAGTTATCATTATTGGCAGTAAAGTCATGATTACAGAAAAAAACAAACTGCCAAATGTACTTTTTATAAGTAATGTACCGATTATCTGCACACATATACCAATCACAACTCCAATCACTGGGAAAAAGCACATTGCATATTTCATATTTTTATCATTCCATTCTACCTTCGGCATCGGAATTTTAGAATACATGGAAAATGCAATGAGCATTGATTCAAACAAATTTTTCATACCTATTCCAAAACCTCATATTGTTCTACTTTAATATCTGAAAATGTTCCCATTTGTCGATATACCTGCAAGCCCATATCCAGTAAAGGCATTGCTGCTACTGCACCGCTTCCTTCTCCCAAACACATATTACAATCTAAAAACGGAGATAATTTCAACTCATTAAGAAGCATTCGTCCGGCAGGTTCATTGGAAACATGTGACGCAATTATATAATCCCTGGTTTCCGGAATCATTTTCACCGCACATAAAGCAGCTGTTGTAGAAATAAAGCCATCTAAAACAATTGGTACATGATACATTGCACCTCCAAGACATACTCCTGTCAATCCGGCAATATCAAGGCCGCCTACACAAGCTAATACCTCTATTATGTTTTGTGAATCAGGTTTATATTTATTGATTGCTGTTTCAATCGTAGTAATCTTTTGTTGTAATCCAACAGATGAAAGACCAGCTCCTTTCCCAGTTACTTTCTCCACTGGTTTTTGCAATAATATTGCCGTAACAGCACTGCTTGTAGTTGTATTTCCTATTCCCATTTCACCAGTTGCCAGAATATCATAGCCTTTTTGCTTACACTCTTTGACTGTATCAATACCAATCTGAATTGCTTTCCATACTTCTTCTCTGCTCATAGCAGGTTCTACTGCAAAGTTTTTTGTACCATATCTGACCTTTTTTTCTGAAACAGTTATGGAGCTTACATCTGTGATCATTCCGATATCAACCGGTATTAAATCAACGCCTGCTATATCGGCCATAATATTTGTACTTGCCGCATGATGCATAAAATTATCCGCTACGATTGCTGTCACTTCCTGCCCGGTCTGGGTTACGCCCTCTGCAACCACCCCGTTATCCGCACACATAATGATCAATCCCTTTTTATCCAACTGATATTCTGCTGTCTTTTTCATTCCAGCCATACGTACCACTACATCTTCCAGTTTACCAAGACTGAACAATGGTTTTGCAACGGACATCCATCTCGCTTTTGCAGCTTCCATACTTATTTTATCTGCTTTATCTATTTGTTTTCTTAATTTTTCTATTGTTAGCGTTGTCATTTTTTTATCTTACTTCCTCTATCTAGTTCGTCTGATTCACTGTAATATCCCATTCTTTACAGGCATCTATAAAACGCTCTACAAAGTTTGGATTAGACCGAAAATAAAGATGTGGAAATCCTGCAAATAAATTATCTCGCATATGAATACAATTCCAACTTCTTTTTTTATCCGGCTTTACTGCAAGACAATCTGTTCCATTCTGTGTACTGTCCCAATAATGAAATTCATGAGCTTTCATTATTTCATCCTTTTTTAAAAAATTTCCGTTTTTCTCTGCCTTTAAAGTAATATATCCAAATCTTCTTAATCTGTCCGTTTTAAACGCTTCGGCTTTTATTACATTTGTCATCTTAATTTTCATCCTCTCTGGATTTTCCAGTGTTTCATGCAAATATAAAAACCCTCCACATTCTGCAATTGTTGGCATACCCGCATCTATTTTGCTTTGAATATCTTTTCTCATAGATATATTTGCTGACAATTTTTCTGCATACAGTTCCGGATATCCCCCGCCTATAATCAATCCTTTTATATTTTCAGGCAGTTTTTTTTCTACCAATGGACTAAATTCTACCAATTCGCATCCTTTTTCGCGAAGCATTCGTAAATTTTCTTCATAATAAAAGCAAAATGCCTCATCTCTGGCTATTCCGATTCGAACTCTATTTTTTACAATACTCTTTTCATCCAACGAATTTTTTATTATTGTTTCTATCTGTGGTGCCTGACATGCTATTTGTAAAATCTGTTCCAAATCTACAGTACTTTTAATAAGCTCACCAGCTTCACGTAGCTTTTTCTGAATATGGATCATATGTTCTGGTAGCTTCAATCCTAAATGACGGCTTTCCAATTGAAAAGCTTCATGTTCCGGAACATATCCAACTACAGGTATATCATAACCGCGTTTCTTCAATTCACTTTCAATAAGTTGCTTCATACGTGGATATAACATTCCTGATATACGATTTAAAATAATTCCCTTTATCTGCTGATCTTTTCGAAACTCTAACATTCCCAGAATAACAGGAACAACGGATAACGCCATTCCTTTACAGGGAACAACTAAAACAGTCGGCATAGATAAGCTTCTCGAAACATCATAGGAACTTGCCTGATCAGACTCCAGTGCAAGGCCGTCATAATACCCCATAACCCCTTCTGTCACAACAATATCTCTATTTTCCCCATGTTTTACAAATAACTCCTGCAGAGAGTCTTTCGTACTGAAAAAAAGATCCAGATTCTCGGAAGGCACTTGAAGTACCTCCCTATGAAACATTGGATCTATGTAATCCGGTCCACACTTACATGCGGCCACATCTATATTTTTCTGCTTCAGTGCGGATAAAATTGCACATGTAATTGCAGTTTTACCACTTCCACTGGAACTACCGGCTATCATTATTCTCGGTATTTGCATAAGCTATTTTAGCCTTCCTTTCTATCCGTCACAACATAAATCGGATTCTGTCCAAGCATCATATGATATTGTCCAAGTGTCTTTGCTTTTGATACACAGACCTGTATGATTTCAGGATTTAGTAACAGCCGTTCATCCGTTGCCTCCATTATTTCTTTAATTGTTTCTAATGTAATTGCATTCAATACGATGGTTACTTCGGGATTTCTATCTCTCACAGCTTTTAATATAGCTTTTAAATTTCCTGACGTTCCTCCAATAAAGACATGCGTTGGTTTTTCTAATTTGTTCAGTACATCCGGCGCTACTCCCTCAATAGTTGTAACCCAGTCTGTACAAAACTTTTTCTTATTTTCTTCTATTAATGATATTCCTTCTGGATTCTTTTCTATTGCATACACCCGGATTTTTTCTGAACATAACGCTGCCTCAATTGAAACTGAACCTGTTCCTGCTCCAATATCATACAATACAGCATCCTCTGTCAACCCTAATTTATGAAGACTGATTTCTCGTATCTCCTCTTTGGTCATAGGAACTTTTCCACGTACCCATTCTTCCTCTGGAATTCCCTTATACTTCCAACTTTGTGGTCTTGTATTTTTTATCATTACAGTACATAGGCCTGATAAATCTTCTATTGTTAATTCAGAACCTTTCCGAATTACTATTAATTCATTTTCATAAGACAAATTTTTACCTATATAAAATAGAGTATCGTCCAAATGATATTTTTTTACTTTCTTACAAACTTCTTCTGCAATATCATTTCCACCAAGAAGTAAGAAGGTTTTATTATGATTTGCAATAGTCTGGATGTAATTTTGCTTTTCACCATGCACACTTATAATTTTGGCATCATCCCATGATGTATGCAACTTTGCTGCCAGATATACAACAGACGAAATACCAGGAATCTGATATACCTGTATACACTGCTCATCATTTCTCAATTTTGTTTTAATTACATTTTCCAGTTTCTTTGCTCCGCTATAAAATCCTGTATCTCCAGATAAAACAATCCCTATATTCTGATATTGTAAATGTGTATCCAGCCACTGACAAATTTCATCTGGTTTATAAGAGCAAAATTGAGGTTTCTTATATTCTTGAACGGATTCCAGCATTCTGGATGCTCCTATAATACAATCACACTGCTCTAAAATGCTCTCTGTTAATAATGTTCGTGTATTTCTCGAACCCATTCCTATCCCAATCAAATAAATCTGTCTTGTTATATTCATTTTTATAATCCTTATCTTGTTACATTATATCCTCTAGGTGTGACCATTTTATGATTTAAACACATTGTTTGGACATTTCCTATAAACACCGTTGTAAACATATCCGTCTCCGTATGTTCTAACTCTTCCAGTGTAAGAATCTGGCTTGTTTCTTCCTTTCTTCCTATATTTCGGACCAAACCACAAATAGTCTCTGGTTTCTTGAATTCTTTCATAATCTTGCAAGCTTTTTTCAGATAATCGCTACGTTTTTTGCTGGAAGGATTATAAAGACAGATAACAAAATCAGCCATTGCAGCTGCTCTTAATCGAATCTCAATTTTATCCCATGGGGTCATCAAATCACTTAAACTGATCACAGCAAAATCATGCATCAGCGGTGCTCCTAAAACTGCTGCTCCGCCAATTGCTGCAGTAATACCTGGAACGATTTCTACATCAAGCTCTGGAAATTCTGAACCTATCTGAAGCATTAGCCCGGCCATTCCGTAAACTCCTGCATCGCCGCTGCATACCATGGCTGTTGTTTTCCCTTGCATTGCTTCCCCAAATGCCATACGACATCGTTCAACTTCTTGTTTCATCGGAGTACTTTTATATATTTTATCTGGAAATGTATCCCGAATTAAATCTAAATACACTGGATAGCCAACAATTACTTCACTTTGTTCTAAAGCGGTATAAGCTTCTCCTGTCATCTGCTTTCCGGCCCCTGGTCCAAGACCAACCACATAAATTTTTTTCATATATCAAGACTCCTTTCTTCCCTTTCTAAATTCAGTTGTAAAATCAGGGTGGTATAACTCGGAGCGTTGATATTCACTGTTTAATATACGGCCAACAACAATAAGTGCTGTTTTTTTGATTCCGTTTTCTTTTGCTGTTCTTGCTAATGAGTCTATTGTACAATGGTACACTTTTTCATCCGGCCATGTTGCTTTATAAACAATTGCCGCAGATGTATCCGGTGAATAGCCGCCTGCTATAAGTTCTTTTTGTAGTTCCAAAAGCATGCCTGTACTTAAAAAGATCGTCATCGTCGCCTGATGCGATGCAAAGGAACGAATTGATTCTCTTTCCGGAACAGGTGTACGCCCTGCCATTCTTGTAATAATCACAGACTGTGAAATACCGGGCAATGTATATTCCGCATTTAATGCTGCTGCTGCTCCACAGAAAGAACTTACTCCGGGACATACTTCGTATTTAATTTGTTCCCTCATAAGCCAATCCATTTGCTCTTTAATCGCACCATAAAGGCATGGATCTCCTGTATGTAAACGCACAATTTCTTTTCCTTCGTGATCTCCATTAACCATAACATCCATAACTTCTTCTAATGTCATTTTTGCACTATTATAGACAATACAATTTTCTTTTTTGTTATTCAACAGCTCTGGATTGACAAGTGAGCCCGCATATACAATAATATCTGCTGTTTGAAGAAGTTTCAATCCTCTAACTGTAATCAAATCTTCCGCTCCCGGACCTGCTCCTACAAATGTTATCACGTATTTTCCTCCTTTATTCTTTCGCTTCTTTTATAATCATCAATGAATAATACCCTGTCGTTTCTGGTATATCGTCTATGGTTCGATATATTTTTTCATTTTTCATACCACAATTTTCTACCATTTCAACCTGATAATTTTCATTCTTTAATAACTGTTTTACTTTTGCTAACTGTTTTCCGGTTTTCATCAATATTTTTGTTCCTGGTAATCGTAGTTCTTGCTCAATTTCATAGGATGCCGGAAGAATATGAAGCTCCTCTCTATTTTCAACCAAGCCTATGTTCAACCTTGCCGCAGCACTGCAAAATGAAGGGACCCCAGGAATTAAATGTGTTTCATAATTTTTATCCTGAAGATGTTTGTGAACATATAAAACCGTTGAATAAACAGTAGGATCTCCTAATGTAATAAAAGCGACAGATTTTCCTTTTTTTAGATTTTCTATAACTTTTATTGCATCTGCTTCATGTATCAATTTTAATTTCTGCATATCTTTAATCATCGGCATCGGAAGCAACAATAATTCTTTTTCTTTTAACTCAGGTATGGCTTCCAAAGCTATTTGGTAGGCTACACAATCTTGTAAAGCCGCCTCATATTCCGCTTGTTCATCGAAATTAATGATTGTAGGTTTTTCTATATATTCCTTTGACAAAGCAATCGCAATTACTTCGCATTCTTTCATTACACGAAGTGCTTTTATTGTCAATAATTCTGGATCACCTGAACCAACACCTACTCCATAAAATTTTCCTTTCATTCTAGTTTATACCCCTGTCGTTTCTGTTCTTGTATATGTTTAAGAAGTTCTGACACCTGTGTTGTCTCTCCTAAAACCCCCTCTTCCTTAGAAAAGAGGATTGCACCAATTTTCAACTCTTCTCCGGCTCGATTTTGCAAATAAAATTCAACCCGTTTCATAACAGATTCCATAACTGTCTCTAATAAGTTTTCTCTTTTTAATATATCAATTGCTTCCGTTGTTGTAATACAATTCATTAATTCATGTATAGCCGCTCTATCAGCGCCGCATAATGCTGCATGTGCAGACAAAACTTCCATTCTACAATCGGCCTGTCTAGAATGGGTGTTCATTACGCCTGCTGCAACTTTTATCAATTTTCCGATATGTCCGACAAATAACAGTCCTTTCATACCCAAATTTACTGCATCATCAATAACGTCTCCTACATAATTACTGTATTTCACTGCTATATCCGCATCAAATCCTAATGAATCATTTAAAAAGTCAATTCCATAATTTCCTGGTACTGCATAACACCAATCGAAACCATTTTCCTTTAACATTTTCATTTCAAGAAAAATCGTATCTGTTAATGCCTTTTCGCTCATAGGCTGCACAATTCCTGTTGTTCCTAATATGGAAATTCCTCCTTCTATCCCCAATCTTGGATTAAACGTTTTTTTTGCAAGTTCAACGCCCTCCGGTACAGAAACAACAATGGACAAGCCTTGATGATAACCATATTTTGCACATTGTTCTTTTACCTCTTTAATTATCATTTCACGAGGAACTTTATTAATTGCTGCCTGACCAATACTTTGTTCCAGCCCTTTCCTTGTCACACGCCCTACACCGATGCCACCATCAATGATAATTTCTGTTCCGGATTGCTTTTCAACTCTTGCATACACGCAAATGCCATTTGTCACATCCGGATCATCTCCACTGTCTTTTTGTATGCAGCAACTCACCCAATCTCTCGCTATTGAAATATCTTTTACTTCTAAATAGAGTTCTGTTTGATTTGGTGTGAGCAAAGAAATATTTTGTATTTCATTTCCAGACAATAACATTTCCAAAGCTGCTTTCGTAGCTGCTGCTGCACAACTGCCGGTTGTATATCCAGTTTTTAATTTTTTTTGTTCATACCATATTTCTGTGCTATTTTGTCCTGTCATCTAATTTGTGCTCCTAGATTATCCTGAACCTGTACCATTTTGGAATTATTATTCTCTATATTAAAGTAAGCATTTATTAAAAGTAATCCTATTACATAGAAACCATTTTGTATACCATAAAAAGACGGATTAAATATCGGTCTTGCCAACATCCATGCTAAGCACAATAAAGTAAATAATTTTATTTGAATATTATTATATTTTACATACTGCCAAATCTCCTTGATATACACGCTAATAATCCCTAAAATTATCATAACAAATCCAATTAAGCCGAACTGATACAGAAAAGAAAGGTATTCTGCTTCATAGGAAAAAGGAGCTGTCATACTTCTAATCAAATTTGGAAGATAACTTCCCATACCATGACCAAAAAGAGGGGCTTCTGAAATTCCTTTGGTCAATTCTTGTATTTGAATCTGCCGAATCGAATCTGACTCAACTACTTTTGCAGAGAAAAAACGATATTGCACTATTTTAAATATAGGTTTAAACCAAATAAAAGAAGTTAAAACTGCTCCCCCTATTCCAATATATCGCACTTTTTTGGAAATATATTTCCATTCGAAAAGCAATAATAACACCATAAAACTGGCAAATTCTACCATATACAATCTTGAATATACAATCATTGTATAAATTGCTAATAATACCGTAAGCCAAAACTTTTTACTTCGTCTTATTTCTGGAAGTAATAAAAAAAATGGCAATAATCCAATAACAAGAATATCTGAAGTACTTTGAACTCTAACAAATGTCAGACTTCCTAACTTCATTGTCATCATAATTGCTTCTACATTAAAAATTTGTATATATAACTGATACAAAACTTCATATTGAATTAACTTGCATAAAAAGATAACTTCTAATATTATTTTTGCAATTATTTTTGCCAGCATCATCCAAAATAAGCATCTCATTATCTTGTGTAAATCCAGTAAATTTTCTTTTATTAAATGCAAGATGATCAAAAACATAATAAAAGAAAAATATAAAAGCGAAGCACACTCTACACTATATTCACAACCTTGCAACCAACTAACCACACACCATAATGCCCCGCTTATTAAAACCACAATCTCCAATTTTGAAGTCCTAACTATGCTTTTCCAATCATTCAATTTAATAAATATATAGCCACTTACAGCCACAAATAAACAGATACATATTTTTTGAACCGGAATGTTAAAAATTTTACCTATCGGTAATACATAACTCAATATATAAAGGCAAAATATTGTATTTAGCCAGTTCTTTTCTATTGTATTTATATTTTTATTATCCATATTACATCCTTCAACATTTCTATTTTATATAATCAACATGAGTTTATCATGATTTTTATTAAGTTTCAACTTATATTCCTTGACATTTTTTCTCCCACACTATGCAGTTTCCTAATTACATGATACAATATTATAGTATTACTCAAGAAAGACGAGGATTTAAAATTGAATCAGACAACATATGACTATTTAATTGTTGGAGCCGGTTTATATGGTTCTGTTGCAGCTAATGAATTGAAGAAAAAAGGCAAAAAATGTCTAGTTATAGATAAACGTGAGCATATTGCCGGAAATATATATACCGAGAATATCGAGGCAATAAACGTACATAAATATGGCGCTCATATTTTTCATACCTCAGACAAAAAAATATGGAATTATATAAACCAATTTGCTGAATTTAATAACTATATTAATTCACCTGTTGCTATTTATAAGGATGAACTGTATAATCTTCCTTTCAATATGAATACTTTCAGTAAAATGTGGGGAATACGTACTCCTCAAGAGGCAAAAGAAATGATTGCCAAACAAGTTTCTGAATCAGGTATTAAAGAGCCTAAAAATTTAGAAGAACAAGGATTATCTCTTGTTGGTCGTGATGTATTTGAAAAGCTTGTAAAAGGTTACACTGAAAAACAGTGGGGTCGCGATTGTAAAGATCTTCCATCATTTATTATAAAACGCCTCCCAGTTCGTTTCACATATGATAATAATTATTTTAATGACAGATATCAAGGTATTCCTATTGGTGGTTATACAGCAATTATTGAAAAAATGTTAGAAGGTATAGATGTACAACTCAATACTGATTTTTTTGAATTTCATAAATCTCATCCCGATATCGCTACTACCATCATTTATACCGGCATGATTGATGAATATTATAATTATCAATTTGGCGCACTCGAATACCGCTCTGTTAGATTTGAAACAGAAACTTTAGATTGTGATAATTATCAAGGAAATGCTGTTGTAAATTATACAGATCGAGAAGTCCCTTATACAAGAATCATTGAGCATAAACATTTTGAATTCGGAACGCAGAAAAAAACTGTAATTTCTAAAGAATATTCTTCCGAATGGACTGTTGGCATGGAACCTTATTATCCGGTAAACGATGAAAGAAACAGTGCTCTTTACCAAAAATATAAAGAACTGGCAGATAAAGAAGAACACATTATATTTGGCGGTCGCTTAGGACATTACAAATATTATGATATGGATAAAGTAATAGCTGCTGCACTGGATGATGTGAGTAAATTGATGTAATAAAAAAAGGCTACGAAAAGCATCTTGCTTTCGTAACCTTTTTTCATTATTCTCATATCTTAATATTGGAAAATGTTGAAGGGAGAATTAAATTGATAAATACTTCCAATAATATGCGTTATCAACGTCAAGGATATTTTAATTCAAATTACACTTCTTGTGTAAATCAGGCGTGTCCTTGTCAAAGAGAACAAGATGTTTTATTTGATTTACCAATTGCGATGGCATATGTTCCTTGGCAAAAATGGGAAAAGATATATGATATTCAAAAAGGATTTCACCGAGGAACAATATTTGAACAATTAGACAAACCTTTTCGAGGGAAAGGGGGATGTAATCGATGACAACCTGTCCATGTAGAAGAGATTTATTAAATAAAATTTATGAAGTCAGTTTTGCAGTTGATGATGTAAAGTTATATTTAGATACACATCCATGGGATGAAGAAGCTTTGTCTTATTTTAGAGAATATAGTTATATGAGAAATGAAGCTTTAAAAGAGTATGCCAAATATTATGGACCACTAACAATTGATACTGCTGTACAATCTGATTGTGAAAAATGGAACTGGATAAATGAACCTTGGCCATGGCAGGAAGGAGGATGCTAAATGTGGAATTATGAAAAAAGATTGCAGTATCCTGTTAAAATAACTCAAACTAACCCAAAGATCGCACAAGTTATAATATCACAATTCGGTGGTCCAGATGGAGAGTTGGCTGCATCTATGAGATATTTGTCTCAAAGATATACTATGCCGTATAAGGAAGTAACAGGCATATTGACTGATATTGGAACGGAAGAACTGGCTCATATGGAAATTGTGTGTGCTATAGTGCATCAATTAACCAGAGATTTAACTCCAGAACAGTTAAAAGAATCAGGATTTGATAAGTATTATGTTGATCACACATTAGCTCTTTGGCCACAAGCTGCCAGCGGAGCCCCTTGGACCGCTACCTATTTTCAATCTAAAGGAGATCCGATAACTGATTTGCACGAAGATATGGCAGCTGAGCAAAAAGCCCGTACTACTTATGATAATATTTTACGCCTTGTGAAAGACCCTGAAGTATGTGACCCTATACGCTTCTTAAGAGAGCGAGAAATTGTTCATTATCAACGTTTTGGTGAAAGTTTAAGAATTGTGCAGGATAATTTAGATAGTAAAAATTTCTATGCAATTAATCCAGAATTTGATTAATGCTTCAACTCTAATCTAAATAAGAAAAGTAGCCCTTACTTCTGTCGTCTGTAAATCGACATTTGTAAGAGCTACTTTTTCTTATTTAGAAGATTTTCCAAGTTTTACATCTACTGTCTTTTCAGTCCATTCTCCATTGTTTTCAGGAACTTGAATAGTTACAGATACCGTTTTACCACTCTCATAGTATCCCAACTCTTTCTGTAGTTCCTCCATACTATTAACTGTTGTTCCGTTCAGTGCTGTAATAACATTGCCTTTTGTAATACCAGCTTCTTCTGTCCCGCCGCCTTTGACTATTTCAGCGACATAAACACCTGTAGGCATATTATATTTTTCAGCACTTTCTTCTGTTACATCATATCCTTTTACACCAAGGTATCCTTTTTTCTCTTCAGAAACCTTGTGTTTTGTTTCTTGATTCATCAGATTATCAATAATGTCAGAAACATCACTAATTGGTATTGCATACCCCATTCCTTCAACTGTTGTACTTGCTAACTTAGAAGAATTAATACCAATCACTTCGCCATTTGCATTTACAAGAGGACCGCCACTATTTCCTGGATTGATTGCAGCATCTGTCTGAATTAATTTTACGCCGGTTTCTTCAGTTTCACCTGTTTGCTCATCAGTTGTAGTACTTTCTCTATTTACTGCACTGATAACACCTGTTGTAACTGACTGTCCATATCCCATAGCATTTCCAATTGCAATAGCTGGCTCACCAACCTGGAGAGCTGTCGAATCTCCTAATGTTGCAACCGCAATTTTTTCCATTGTTTTCGAAGAAATCTGATCCAATGGAACAGCAATTACAGCAAGATCATGCTCTGAATCAGTTCCTTTTACATCTGCATCCACACTTGTATCATCATCAAATGTAACCGTTAAAGATTCATTATTTGCAATTACATGATTGTTTGTTACCATAAGAAGCTCATTATCTGTTTTCGCAATAATGATTCCGGTTCCGCAACTTTCACTCTGGTATTGGGATGTTTGACCCCAAAAATTCTGTACTTCCTGAACGCTCATATTCGTAATTGCAACGACTGATGGCATTACATCATTGACAATTGAAGAAACATCTGAAGTTACAACACTGGACGATTTTGTAACAGCTGTTGTCGTTGCTTTTACATCACTATTCGAGTTCTTATTTAATCCTAATATATTTGTTCCAATATAACTTGTTGATAAGAATACACCTGAAGAAACAATTCCAAAGATAATTGCTAATCCAATCACTGCTATAACTTTTGTTATTTTTTTCGAATTTTTTTGGTGATTAGGTTCTCCCTGTGAATAATTATTTTGAAACTGGTTATCATCCGGATTATAATAATTATATTGATTTTCCATATCAGTTCCCTCTTTCTCTTGTATTTTATAATGATATAATAATCATTCTTTGTGATGATTTTGTGTTCAATGTATAAAAAAACTTTGTTTAACTAAATGACTCCTTTTCCAATAACAAGAAACAACCCTATATTGTACTCTTGTTATTAGAAAAGGAGTTTTTATATACTTTCTTATTTTTTCTACAAGTCAATAAACTCTATATCATATTTTTTCTTAGAAGATTTTTTATTAGCTGATTTTTTATTTTTCGTTTGTGGTAATGGTTTTGTTTCATATGATTCATCATCATAATCATCGAATTCATCATAATCGTCATACTCATCATCCATAAAAGCATCATGGTCTTCTTCCATGTAATCATCATATTCTATCTCATAGTCGTCGTCTTTGCGTATAAATTGTTCGCGCGTTTTCTTCTTTGGCAAATCATTTTTTTCATCGTAATCATCATATAATTGATTAAGTTCGTCCGTTACATTTCTTAATTTGGATGCTATAACAATAATTATGATCAACATAATTATAATAATTGCCACAATTATAATTGCAATTTTTAATAGATTGTCTGACACTTCATTCTTAATCTGGTCTAGTAGCTGTCCTTTTTCTTTTGTCTCCGCTATTTTCTCAGAAGTACGCTCTACATATCTTTGGTATGTTTTATCAGTTGTATCGTATTGATAAAAAGCAATCTGTCCAGAAGGTCCTAATGCATTTACTAGATAAAATTCTTTATTTTCGCTATCCTGCCAAACTGGAAAAACAAGTCCGTTCATATCTAATGTTGTTTCTCCAAATGTTTTAGGCAATTTATCTGTATTAGAAGCTTCTCCTAAAACATAAATATACTGATCATTTATTAACTGTATCTGTTTAGCCAGTACAAAATGATTATCTGATTCATTATACATTGCATAAATCGGATCACTGTCACCAGATTTCACAAAGACAAATTTAACTCCTGATGCATCCTGCACAACTGCATTATAATCTGCGCCATTATAATTCACAGTCGTTCTAGAAAATCCTACAGGGATTAAAGCATCTGTAAAATCATTATAAATTGTATACTGCACTCCTGAGATTTCAAGTAGTCCATCTCCACCGCTTGCCAGTACTTGTTCCGATGTTCCTGCAGCTGCAATTGTAATATTAGTTGAAACATCCGGTAAATATAACGTCTCATCTGAAAATAGATATGCCGTAGATCCAGTACTTTGAAGCACGGTATTTCCTTCACCTATACATTTAAATACTATTGTGTAATTTAAACTTGTTTCTGTACCTGTTCCTGATGCGTTTAAAGAAACCACTCCATCTCCACCGCTTGCATTATCGCCACCGACAAACTCTAACATAGCACTATCATAATTCAATGTCAGACTTCCATCTCCTATCGGTTCTCCCGCTGTGCTAATAGAAACCGGAATTGTAATTTCCTCTCCAACCTTACCAGTAGTATCTGTAATTTGTACTGTTCCTTCAGCAGCAAAACTTATAATCCCATATGCAAGAAATACAGCAAGTGCTGTTATTAAAGTCGTATACACTCGGCTAACAAATTTTTTCATCACCTTTTCATCCTCTCATTAAGTATTTTAAACAGATTATTTAATATCCAGCACCTGTATCACTTTGGCTAGAATCGTCGCCGTAATTATAGTCACCACCATAGTTATTTGAATCATTATAATCCGTTTGCCCCGGATCATATGTTGTACTATCATCATAGTTAATTCCATCACCATAACCTTGATTTGATCCATCATAACCTTGGTCGCTATAATCAGTATATCCGTCATTATAATAAGAATCCGAACTATCTGTCGTACCCATACTGCCATTTTGACTTATACTTTCAAGTTCACTGTTAATAGCTGATAATGTAGATGATGGTGTATATCCATCTTCACCAAATAAATATTGATGCAAAGTTCTAACATTACTTTCTAATGTTAGAGGAACAACAACATTTCCTGCATCTTCATAATCCATAGTATCTTTTACTTCTGGAAAACCAGTAGTATCTGCCAACTGATACTTCATGGCATCTTTTGCATAAGCCAAAATCTCTTTTAAAGTGAAGTTTGTTTCTATTTTAGGAAATACTTTATCAATAATCTTATTTATTGTTGCTAAATCTGCCTTCTGGGCTTTTTCTGCTATTTTAGCCAATACTAATCTTTGACGCTCTGCACGTTTAAAGTCGTCCCCTGAGGTATAACGAATTCTAGCATACGCTGTAGCCTGTACTCCACTTAAAGTCTGAAGACCTGAATGTTCTACTGCAACTGTATTAACACCAGTATTTTCAATTATTTCCATTATATATCCATTTAAATATTCAACCTCTTCATCTGTTACATCAATATCAATTCCACCCAACGCATCAATCACATCAACCAAAGCAGCAAAATCAACTGTAACATAATGTTGTATATCTAAATCCAAATTCTTATTCAACATAGCGATAGCCTGTTCTGCCCCACCAAATGAATATGCTGAATTTGCCTTATTGTATGTTCCGTCTTTTTGTTGTAATAAAGTGTCTCGATATACAGATGAAATCTTTACTTCTTTTGTTTCTCTATTTAAACTAGCAACCATAATCGTGTCACTTCGTTCACCCATTTCATCATTATTTGCTCTTTTATCCAGACCAAACAGTGCGACATTCAAATATCCGGATTCATCATATGACAATTCATCTGAAATACTAAGGGCATCAACATCCAATTTTGCAACATTGAGTTTTCCCATCTTGCTTCCAAAATAAGCCACGCCAACAATTGCAACAATAACAAAAATCAAAAGCACAACGCAAATTCCAACTAAAATTTTCTTACCGGTTGTCATGCCCCTTCTCTTTTGAGTTCTTTTTGCATTTTGAGCTTTTTTTCTATTCGCTTGTTTTCTCATTTTCTGATTTGACACAGAACGATTATTTCGCTTTGACATACTATTTCCTTTCTTCTTACCGTTTGTACTCCGCTGATTGATATCATACATGATTTTATTTAAAACATCAATCCGTTTTCTCCCAATATCTCTGATTCATTGTACATTTTTTAATCAACCACATCGGTAACTGACCGTATTTTTTTCCAAGACAGTAACCCATATATTTAAATCCGCTCTGCAAAATCAATTTAATAATAAGCCACGGCTTTTTAATTTTAATTAAATAAATCATTGTATTTTTAACCAGACGCATTCCTTCTGACTCAGATTTAATGTTTTGAAATACTTCCGGATGCTCAACTTGCGAAACAGCAAGATCGAAATTTCTCTGGAATTGCTGTTTACAATTATAATTATGTGAATGAATCACTTTCGCTTCTGCAACATATTTTACTAGCCCGCCGGATTGAATAATTTTTGCAGCCATAATCATATCTTCATTAAAAATTGTTTTTTCTTCAAATCCTCCCAATGATTCATAAACCGATTTCCTATATGCTGCACATACATCTGAGCAAAAATATGTCTTAATCCCTAACGTTTCCAAATCTTCCAATGATTTTATTCTGCTCTGTTCTGGATAGTTAAATGCTCTTGTGTATCGCTCAATCACATTACATTTACTATTCGGTAATTGTCTTGCATAAGCAGCTGCAATCTTTTCATTATCAAATGCTTTTACTAATTCTTCAACTAAATATTCATTTACCGGCATAGCATCCTGGGTCATATAAACAATAATATCTGCATGGGATTGCATTGCACCTTCATGTCTGGTTCCCCCATGATCAAACTGTTCCGGCTTTATTTTTGAAATTCGGATTTTATCACTTAAATTTTTTAATTTCTTAGGGAATATACCCGTTTCTGTATCAATAATATGAATTTCATGAATCGGATACGTTTGCTTTAATAATTTTTTTATCAAATAGACAACTGATTCGTCTGGTCTATATGTCGGAATAATTATATCTACACTTTTATTCATTTTGCACCTTTTCACAATATCTTACATTATAACATTACTCATGTGTAATTGATTTTTGTTTATCAATATGCATTCTTATTAATAAATCCTTTAAGAAACGTTAACAAGATTATCTTAATATCAAATCCCAATGTCCAATTTTCAATATAATATAAATCATATTCTATACGTTTACGGATAGATGTATCCCCACGGTATCCATTCACCTGTGCCCAGCCTGTCAATCCTGGTCTGACTTGATGTTTTATCATGTATCGTGGAATCTCTTCTTTAAATTTTTCTACGAATAGTGGTCTCTCCGGACGCGGTCCGACAAGACTCATATCACCTTTTAATATATTGAACAATTGTGGTAGTTCATCAATACTTGTTTTGCGAATAAATTTTCCTATAGGTGTCACACGTGGATCATTCTTAACGGTCCAACCTTTTTTCTCATCTTTTTCCTTTTGTACAACCATAGAACGGAATTTATACATATAAAATGGCTTATTCTTTAGTCCAATACGTTCCTGTTTAAATATCAATGGACCTGGATCGGTTACTTTGATAATAATTGATACAACTAACATAACCGGAGAGAACAAAATAATTGCAACTAACGCTCCAAATATATCCATCGACCGTTTCATAAAACGATTAATCCAGTTATTTAAAGGCACGTGTCTGATATTAATAACCGGAAGTCCTTGAATGTCTTCTGTATAAGGTTTTGTGGGAATAATATTATTATAATCAGGAATAAACTTTGTATGAACTCCCGATTTTTCACACATATTGACAATTTTTTTTAGTTTGTTATATTCGTCCAATCCTAATGTAATTACAATCTCATCAAGTTTATTTTCAGGAAGGATAATTTTTAAATCGTCTGTACAGCCAATTACATTAATTCCTTTGTATTCTGAACCTATTTCAATACTGTCATCCAAAATACCTCTTATTTGATATCCCCATTCAGGGTTTGCTTTGATTCGATCTATATATTCTTCTGCCGCATTACTATATCCCACTAAAATAATATGTTTTAGATTATATCCATTTTTTCGTATTTTACGTAATATTATACGAACCAGATTTCTTTCCAGAACTTCTCCGAATACATCAACTACACCGAACACAAAAAGCATTGTTCGAGATACATTAGGCTGTTTTATAACGTATAATACAACAATCAATGCCATAACACCAATTATATTTGCTTGCAGAATTCTCCATGCTTCCAGCCGTCTTCCAAGGACTCGCTTAGGAACATACAGTTTAAAAATATAATATAGCATCAGGAAACCAGGAACAATCCCCCATAACCATTTCATATATTCCTGCAAAGACAGATACCATTCATCTAACTCAAATATACCACTTCGAAAACGGATATACCATGACAACGCATAAGCTAATATGATTACAATTCCATCTAGCACAACCTGAATTTGATTCAGTAATTTTTGATTTTCTTTAATCATTTTATTTTAACCTCTTATTTTTTGCATAATATATAATTCAATAAAGCATTCACTCAATTTTTTAATTACATTATCTGCTATATAATACAACATTTTACTCTATTGAACAAGTAAAAACACTAATTTTACACACATTTCTTCATTATTTTGTAACATTTATGTAAAAAATATAGTTTTTATAAATAATTTTGCTTTTTTATAGATTCTAAAAAAGAGATTTGTTATAATGCAATAAGATTATGCTTAAAAGTGAGGATATTATGAAAGTCACAATAATTATTCCAAATTATAATGGAAAACATTTTATGGAGCCCTGTTTAAAATCTTTAGAAGTACAAACATGTAAAGATTTTAAAATTCTTGTTGTTGATAATCATTCAACAGATGGCAGTCTTGAATATATGGCACAATATTATCCTGATATTGAAGTGATTGCTTTAAAGGAAAACTATGGATTCAGTACTGCTGTCAATACAGGTATACGTCATGCACAAACGCCTTACGTGATTCTTTTAAATAACGACACTACTGTTGACACCCATTATGTAGAAGCTATGATTCAGTCCATAGAAGAATCTCCTTCTATTTTTTCTGTTAGTAGTAAGATGATTCAAATGTATCATCCTGATCTTATTGACAGTGCAGGCGATTTGTATACCGTTCTTGGTTGGGGCGTATGTAGAGGTGCAGGTCGTTCTGTTCAGAATTACCAGAATATAGACAAGATTTTTTCAGCTTGCGCCGGAGCTGCCATTTACCGCAAGAAAGTTTTTGAAAAGATTGGTTATTTTGATGAGTCACATTTCGCTTACTTAGAAGATATTGATGTGGGATATCGCGCGAAAATATATGGCTATCAAAACACTTATTGCCCTACAGCTCTTGTATATCATGTTGGAAGCGGAACAAGCGGTTCTAAATACAATACATTTAAAGTGAAGTTATCTGCAAGAAATAGTATTTGGCTAAATTATAAAAATATGCCATTCTTTCAGCTCTTACTAAATTTTATACCTCTTGTTGTCGGTTATTTCGTTAAATATTTATTTTTCTGCAAAATCGATTTCGGCAACGACTATAAAGAAGGATTAAAAGAAGGTTGGGAAAAACGTAAATCTTGCAATAAAGTTCCTTTCCGCATGAGACATCTTGGCAATTATATAAGAATCGAACTGGAGCTTATAAAAAATACTTTTTCTTATATTTCTGACTGGATTCAAAGGAAACTATTAAAAAACTAACTAACGCAAATTTGGTTTTATATATTCCCTCCAGGCAAAACAAAAATCAGTACACGAATCAAATATCTCCGTGTACTGATTTTTATTTATTAATTAAATTTTCCCATAAATCCCGGATATTCCGCATGTCCGGTTGTAAAGACATCTCCATTTACTGTAATATGGATTTTATCACTTCCATATGCATCCAAAAATGTATTACAAATACTTCCTACAATATAGTATTCTGCTGAAGTACCTAACGTTTTAATATAAGTATTAAATTTATCAGAAAAATCCAACTCTAATAATTTTTCATTATCTTTTTCAAATTCTTTAAAGCTTAAAAGCGAAACATCTACAGGAAGCACTCCCTTATCGACCAATGCTTTTAACACTTCATTTGACGATAATGATTCTACTGCCACCTCTTCACTTTCAAATCCAGAAGCATCAGCATTACTATAATATACTTTTATATTGTCACCTGTTTGAACAGAAACATTTTGTTCATCTGGAATTTGCTGTTCCTCTCCCTCTTGTTTATCAGCATTTTCTTCCGTCTGCACGTCTTTATTTTGTTCTGTTTCATTAGCTGTTTCGATATCTTTTGTCTGTTCTGTTGAATTGGCTTTATTTTCTTTTGAATCTGCTGTTTTTCCACATCCTGAAATTAATGCCATCACAACAAGACCTATAATTATAAGTTTCCCTTTTTTCACTATTTATCGCCCCTTAACTATGATTAAAATAATTTATTAGGATATACTCCTGTTTCAATTAAATTATTAATTGCATTAACTACATCCACTTTATCTTCTTTGTATGTCACTCCAAACCACTTATCTTTAGATTGCAGCACACGAACCGATAACTTCTTTTCTTCCAAAAGCCCCCCTATAATTGTTGGAAGTAAGTATTCAGATTTCAAATCTGTTGCATCCATATTTTCTAAAAACTCTACAAATCCATTTTCTAAAATAGTAAAGAAATCTGGACGTAATCCCCACATATTCATGGAAACCGGAGAGTCTACATCTATTTTTTTATCTCCGCTTTCACATTTAACAACAGCTCCATCTTTTGTCTTCTCTATATCGTGCGTTTCATTAATTTCTACCAACATATTAGATTCATTAACTTTGCACACTCCTCTTGTTACACTTCCATTGTCACTCAATGTATTTTTCAGTACGAAGCCCACCATGCAGATTTCATCTTTCACGCTCTCTTTTGTTAAATAATCGTATGCTTCTTTAAATGCCTGTTTTCCATAATAATCATCTGCATTGATTACCAAAAACGGTGAATCCACAACATCTTTACAACACAAAATCGCCTGTCCTGTTCCCCATGGTTTTGTTCTTTCTGCAAATGTTTCTTGATATTTCTCCGGAATATCGTCTAATTCTTGATATGCATAGTCAACATCAATGACTTTTTCAATACGATTTCCAATAACTTCTTTAAAATCTTTTTCAAGATTTTTTCTAATTACAAATACAACCTTATCAAAGCCGGCTTCCATTGCATCATAGATAGAATAATCCATAATAATTTCACCATTTGGTCCCACCGGCTCTAACTGTTTAATTCCTCCGCCAAATCTGCTCCCAATTCCTGCAGCCATAATTACTAATGTTGCTTTACACATTTGTCTTCTTCCTCCTACTTCCTTTATGATTTTTAATTTGACAAGCTTATCATTCTCCCAAGCCAGCCTGCACAATTGCTATCATTTCATCTAATGCTTTTTCTTCATCTTCTCCATCACAAACAATTGTAATTTCATCTCCACTTTTAATACAGGCTCCTAATATGCTCAATACACTTTTTGCATTTGCTGTCAGTTCACCAGTCCTAGTCGTTTTTTCAATTGTAATTTTTGCGCCAAATTGCATGGCTGTTTTGCAAAATAAACCAGCGGGGCGTAAATGCAATCCTGTTGGATTTTTAATTATCACTTTTCCGCTTACCATTTTTTGCCTCCCTATTTTTCTCTTTTGTCTTATTATCAATCTTTTTTTGAACTATCTGTCGTCTTATTATCTATGCTGCTTGATTTCTCAACTCCGCTTTGATCAGATACATCCGTCTTTTCTTTTAACATAATTCTTACACTTGGTTGCTCTGTCAATGTTACTCCTGTTGCGGTTTCTATTGTCACTGGGACATCATACTCTCCTTCAGCTGTATAATTTTTCAAATCAATTGATGCTGCATTTTTTATATCTAATGTTGCAAGTTCCTGCTCTAAGCCAGTAAATGTAAGTATCAAATCTTTCTCTGCCTCAAAAGAGACCTTAAATTCATCAGATAAATTCTTGACTTGTATTGATTCCACCGGTAATTCTATGGTTTTTGTTCCTTCTTGTTCAATTAGAATTGTTACAACTACATTATTAGCTGTTTCATCAACCAAAGATACTTCTTTTGGAAGAAATGGTGTAATGTCAATTGTATATTCTTTTTTACCATGTTCATTTGTTATATCTATCTGATTTGCCGGAATATTAATACTATCTATCTCAGCCAAAACATCTTCTGTCCCACAAATCTGTACACTTTCCGGTTCTACAGTCATTCCGGTATAAATATAACCTACTTTCGGTTCCCCTGACACTGCAAAGTTCAATCCGACATTTTTGGTATTCAGCATCTGAACATTTACGCTGATTCCTTTATCTCCAAGATTATTACTTAGTTTTGTCTGATCTACAACATTTCCATTTGAATCATAACATACCAATTCTGCATCTACAACACCGCTGTCTGACATCCCTGATATATCTATCTTGGCAACTACCTTTTCAATACTATCAATTAAAGTTTCAGATCCTCGCAAGGTTACCTCTTTCGGATTTGTTGTCATTTCTCCAACTACATATCCATCCCTAGGTGTTCCACTTGTACTGACAGATATCGGGAATTTTTTTCCGGTAACATCTTGAATGTTAACTTCTATATTTCTCGGATTCGTATCTACAGATTGTATGTTTGCTTCATACCCTTTTACTGTTGCCGTTATCGGAACCATATAAGTATTCACATCCATCTGACTTAAATCAGCAGTCGCTGAAATCGACTCTCCGCTAATTTTTGAAACCAAAGAACGTTTTGCATATACTGTTACATTTACTTTTTGAACATCATCTACAATTTGATATACTTTTCCTTTATTTGTAACAACATCGTCATTTATTACAGTAATTGGAATATCTCTGTATACAGCACTCACAACTGGGTCATCTACATTGACAACAATAACCCACAACAAGACTGCAAATAAAAACGCCATAATTTTCAAGCCTATATTTTTGGTTATATTATGCATCTTCATCTTTACGCCGTCCTTTCCGCAGAGAGAACTTTTTAGAATCACCATTTCTGTACTGAATCTGAGACAGTCGAGTACCTAAGTAATCCGGAGTGACTCCGCGTACTAATTGTCCTCCCATTGCAACTGATACCTGTCCTGTTTCTTCTGAAACTACAATCACAAGAGCATCACACACTTCACTCATACCGAGTGCAGCTCGATGTCTTGTTCCAAAATCTTTACTTATTTGCATATTATCAGAAAGTGGCAAATAACATGTTGCTGATGTAATGCGATTTCCTCTGATAATCACTGCTCCATCATGAAGCGGTGTATTATGTTCAAAAATATTAATTAAAACTTGCGGTGAAACCTTACAATCTAACTCTATTCCTGTTTTTTCATATTCTGTCAAATGAATTGCCTGCTCTACTACGATTAATGCACCTGTTTTAACGCGTCCCATATCAAAACAAGCTTTTACAATACCATTCACGGTTTCATCAGAAAAACGTTGATTTTCTTTATTCTTATCAAATAAATTAATATTACTTAGAAGATTTTTCTCCCCAAGCTTTTCTAACGCTCTTCTTAACTCTGGTTGAAACACTACTACAGCTGCAATAGCAAGTACATTGATTGACTCTTTTGCTAGGAATAGAATTGTATGCATCTGAAAAATAGCTGCGAACAGAATAAAAAATCCTAACATAAGCATTCCACGTAACAGCATCCATGCCTTTGTATTTTTTATCCACAGCATAATCTCGTAAACAACAACTGCTATAATTAAAATTTCCACAATATCTGTGATGCCAACGGAAGGAAAATAAGATTCATGTATATATTTGTCAAAAAAAAGGGTTACCCAGCGCTGCACAACATCACCTCCCAGAATTATCTTGACTAGCTACTACTTTTTGGCAGTATCGTCAATTCCCAATTCTTTGTTTAAACTTCTTGTTAAAAGTAAATCCTCTGCTCGTTCATTTCTACCATAATTATTTGTTGTTTCCTGTTTATCATTCTGCTCTATGGACTTCATCTCATCATTTTTTGCATCATTTGTCTGTCCTGTAATTTGTTTTACGTTTTTTTCTGGTGCGGTAACTGCTACTTTTGGAACTGCTTTTACATAATAATGATACTCATCATCCTCAAATTCCAAGTATTCTGTTCTGCTATAATCCACGGACAAAAATAGAACTTCAAACAACAGCCCTACTATTATTGCAAGTATCCCATCAATCAGCATAGATGGGTATGCGATATGGATATTAAACACGACATTTCCAATTACACTGAGTGCTACTGCTGTAAGTACTCCTGTTACAGTTGCGATTTTCCATGCATGATCAATCGAACGAGTTCTCAGCCCATATACAAGGAGTCCACAGACTATAACTATTACCATCATTAATATCATTTCTTTGTTAGAAAAAAACTGTTTAACAAATTTCATCACCATTACTAACAGATTATGTGCCGCTTCCCCTTTAAAAGAAGTTGAACTGATCTTAACAATATGAACCATGTAAAATGTAAAAGTTCCACATACTGCTGAAATTAAACACAATGGTGTCCCTAACAATCCAATCCCAATTACTATTGCAAATGGAATTTTACATGCAAACCCAACTGCAGTTAACAAAATTAACCAAGCCTGGTCTGGCACAAACCGCAAATAAAATATGTACATCAAAAGAAAAAACACACCTGTTATTAACATGAGTCCTAATGACAAAGTATACATATGTGCTAAAATAAGTATTGTAGCTATCAGAGTCATCACTCCCAATGGCAAAAATGCACATATAAGTGCCAACCCAATTGTACAAATTGAAGTAGAAGCTATTTTCAAGAACCCTATATTTGAATTAATCATCCCAAATACTGCTATTCCCAAAGCAAATTGTAATATTCTGATAATATAAAAAGAATATTTTGCATATAATTTTTGAAATTGTTCTCTCCATACCAAAACTGTACTCATGACCTACGCTCCTTTTTTTCCATAGTTTTCTAATTTGGACATATCTCTGTAATATCTTTTCACTCGTTGTTTTGCACGATTATGTTTCGATTTATAATAACTACTTGCACATACGCCATAAATCACAAGAACTATGATATATCCCACAATAACAAGACCGCCTAAAATAAGCATTCTGACAATAGTAAGATTTTCAAAAAGAATATCCATTCCACATACAGCAGCCAAACCAACAATAATTGCATATCCTATCGTTATCCACAAAATCGTAATCAATGTATTTAAACTGATATAGTCTTTTTTATAATAACTGCTGATTTTCTGATCTTGTTTCGCATTTGTCTTTTCATACGAAGCCATACGAACCATTAATCGTATTCTTTTCTTATCCAGCATTTTACACCCTCCGATATAAACTATTCCAAAACATCATTTTAAGTATAGCATATACTCAGAGTCCTTGTCCAATGCTTATCGTTAAAAAGTAAACTTTTTGAGTTCCGGCCTTTTTCAATACCTTTGCAACCCTATCCATCGTACTTCCGGTTGTATATATATCGTCAATTAATAATACTTTATTTTTTACTTCCCATGTTTTTTTAACCCCAAATGCACCTTTGAGATTTCTACTCCGCTCCATTGGATTTAATATTTTTTGCGGTTTTGTATTGCGAATGCGAAATACAGCATTTTCATTTACTGGAATTCCTGATAAAATGCTGAGTTCTTTTGCAATCAATAAGGCTTGGTTAAATCCTCTTTTTCTTTGTTTTGCTTTATATAGTGGAATTGGGATTATTTCTTCAATTTCATTTCTATATATCCATTCCCCGTATCTTTTCATCATCTCTTCTGCAAAGACACTTGCATAATATCTCTTATTATGAAATTTAAATTGATAAATCCCTCTTGAAACAGGTTGTTTCTGAATCCACAATCCTCTTCCCTGGTCAAATATATGCTTTTGTTTTGCACAATCTTGACAATATTCTTGCTCCATTGTTTCAACAGGCTTGCCACATTTCATGCATCTTGGTTCTTTAATATAGTGGATTTTCATTTTACAAAGATCACAAATTTTTTGATTGGTAATATTACCACAGAAAGGACATCTAGGCGGATAGACGATATCCAGAAATTTTAAAATTCCTGGATATGCTCTGCCAGACTTGTATAGCGATTCTGCTCGCTTTTGTTTTGTATCATATATTGAAATACGTCTTCACTCCCAACAATCGTCAAACATTTTTTTGCTCTGGTTACTGCAGTGTATAATAAATTTCGATTATATAGCAATTTTGGTCCTTGCAATAATGGGATAATTACTGCCGGATATTCGCTTCCTTGTGATTTATGAACTGTGATTGCATATGCAAGTTCTAATTCTTCTGTTAACTCAAATGGATAATTTATCGTTCGATGTTCATCATATTCAACTTCCACTGTTCTGTTAAAAGTGTTGATTTCTGTTACAATTCCCATATCTCCATTAAATACGCCTTGCCCTTTATCAACTGCAATTCCATATTTTGTTCGTACTTCCCATTCTAGTTGGTAATTGTTCTTTATCTGCATCACCTTGTCTCCCACACGGAAAATACGTCCATTAATCTCTTCTTCTGTTTTTCCCGGCTCAGATGGATTTAAATATTTCTGCAAAATAATATTCAATCTTTCAACCCCAAGAAGTCCTTTTCTGGTTGGTGTCATTACCTGTATATCATTTTGTGATGCATTCACATATTTGGGTAATTTTTTCTGAATCAATGTCAAGATTACACGGATTATCGTATCTGCGTCCTGGCGTTTCAAAAAGAAGAAATCGCGACTTTTATTATCAAGAACAACTGGCTGTCCTGCGTTTATTTTATGTGCATTAACTACAATATCACTTTCTCCGGCCTGGCGGAAAATTTTAGTCAATGTAACTACACGAAAGCGTTCAGATAAAATAATATCTTTTAGCACACTTCCTGCTCCAACCGATGGCAACTGATTCACATCTCCCACTAATACTAAACGCGTTCCCACAACAATTGCTGATAGTAACGCATTCATCAATGGTAAATCTACCATCGACATCTCATCAATGATAATCACATCCGCCTCTAAAGGATTCTCACGATTTCTCATAAAGCCATTAATATTACCTTCTTCTTCCGGATTTCCGCTCACCTCTAACAAGCGATGAATCGTTTGTGCTTCATATCCGGTTGCTTCTGTCATACGTTTTGCCGCACGACCTGTTGGAGCCGCAAGTAAAATCTGCATGCCTTCACTTTCAAAAAACTGTATCATGGTATTGATTGTAGTTGTCTTTCCAGTTCCAGGACCACCTGTTAATACAATCAGACCATGCTTGATTGATTCAATCACTGCTTGATGCTGCATTGTATCTAATACAAGATTCTCTCGTTCTTCCACCTTCTTAAGTCTTTTTTCTATCATACTTTCCGGCATAGGACAGTCAATTGCTAACTCACTCAGCATCCTTGCAACATTTAATTCCAAATAGTAATAATGTGCCGGATAAACTCTTATTTCTCCATTTTTTTCTTTCATGACAGTCTTATGTTCTATACATAAATCCATAATATATTTCTCAATACTGTCGATTTCAATTCCAAGAATTTGAATTGCTTTTCTTGTCAATACTTCTTTCGGCAGATAAATATGTCCTTCGGCTGTTGCTTGCTGCAAAACATAATAAAGACCGCTTCTTATACGAAAATCTGAATTTGCCGAAATACCTACTCTTGTTGCGATTTCGTCTGCAGTTTTAAATCCTACCCCTTCAATATTGTCTGCTAATTGATATGGGTTTTCTTCCAAAACCTGGTAGAGTTTTGTCCCATAAAATTTAAATATCTTCACCGCAAGCGTAGTAGAAATCCCATATTTTTGCAAATATATCATTGCTTTTCGCATGTCTTTCTTTTCTTCTACTTGTATTGCAATTTCTCGTGCTTTACGCTCACTGATTCCTTTGATTTCGGCCAATCGCTCCGGTTCTTCCTCTATAATCCGAAATGTATCCTCTTTAAATTTTCGAACAATCCTGCCTGCCAGTGCACCCCCCAGACCTTTTATTGCTCCTGAACCAAGATATCTTTCGATTGACATCAAATCCTCTGGTTCTTTTACTTTATAACTGCTGACCTTCAATTGTGTGCCATACACATTATGCGTCACAAACTCACCCTCAATTTCCAGCAGCTCGCCTTCATTAATAAAGTTAAAAGTGCCAACGCATGTCACTTCTCCATCTGTTCCTTCTAAATTAAATACCGTATATCCATTTTTATTATTGCGAAATACAATATGCTCCACATACCCGGTTACTATTTCCATTTCTTTCGTTACTCTCTTCTTATAATTCTCTGCTTCCACCAATATATTCAGCATACTGACCCGTTCCTACCGCAACTACCTTCAACGGATCTTCAGCTGTTATTGTATGAATCCCTGTTTTTTCTTCAATCAACTCTTCCAATCCTCTTAACATAGAGCCACCTCCGGTAAGAAGTATCCCTCTGTCCAGAACATCTGCGGATAGTTCCGGTGGCGTCTGTTCCAATACAGAAATAACAGCTTCTACAATCTGACCGCTTATCTCTTTTAAGGCTTCTTCTGTTTCGGAAGATGTTACTAAAACTGTTTTTGGCAATCCCGTCACTAGATTTCTTCCTTTTACTTCCAATTTTTCAATTTCTGCCAGAGGATACGTTGTACCAATTTTGATTTTTATTTCTTCTGCTGTACGATCTCCTATCAGTAAATTATGTTTTTTCCTCATATAACGCACAATAGCTTCATCAAAATCATCCCCTGCAATTTTTATAGAAGTATTAACTACAGTTCCACCTAAAGAAATAACAGCAATATCAGATGTTCCGCCTCCGACATCAACAATCATATTTCCACATGCCTTGGAAATATCAATTCCTGCTCCAATTGCCGCTGCAACTGGTTCTTCTATCAGGTGAACTTCTCTTGCTCCGGCTGCAAATGTAGCTTCTTCCACCGCTTTCTTCTCCACTTCAGTAACTCCACTTGGAACACATATACAAATTCGTGGCTTTTTAAAAGTTCTTCGTCCCAGTGCTTTTAATATAAAATATTTAATCATCTTTTCTGTTATTGTATAATCAGAAATCACACCATGCCGAAGCGGACGAACAGCTATAATATTCCCCGGTGTACGACCAAGCATCAATCTTGCTTCTTCTCCAATTGCTTTTACTTCATTTGTCTCTCTGTCATAGGCTACAACAGAAGGCTCTTTTAATACAACCCCTTTTCCTTTTACATAAACCAGAACACTTGCTGTTCCTAAATCAATTCCAATATCTACAGCCATGCAATAACTCCCTTTCGAACATTTAATATTTATATTCTTTCGTATCTTTCTATAATAACGTAATTAGCTGTAGAAGAACAGCTCTTTCTTATTTATTTTTCTTAAGTATTGCATCTATATATTTTCCTGTGTAAGATTTCTCACTCAATGCTATTTCTTCCGGAGTTCCACAGGCAACTACTGTACCACCTTTATCTCCACCTTCCGGTCCGATATCAATAATATAATCTGCTGTTTTAATCACATCTAAATTATGTTCTATAACAATAACTGTATTCCCTTCCGCAGTCAATCTCTGTAATATTTCTGTTAATTTATGAACATCTGCAAAATGAAGCCCTGTCGTTGGTTCATCCAAAATGTATACTGTCTTTCCAGTACTTCTCTTACTTAGTTCCGTTGCAAGCTTAATTCTCTGTGCTTCTCCTCCGGATAATTCCGTAGAAGGCTGTCCTAATCTGATATAAGACAGACCAACATCGTTCAAAGTTTCCATTTTCCTACGGATACTAGGAATATTTTCAAAAAATGTTACTGCTTCTTCTACTGTCATATTCAACACATCATAAATATTTTTTCCTTTATATTTCACATCCAACGTTTCTCTATTGTAACGCTTTCCTCCACATACTTCACATGGAACATATACATCCGGCAGAAAATGCATTTCAATCTTTAAGATTCCATCTCCGGAACAAGCTTCACATCGGCCTCCTTTTACATTGAAACTAAATCGACCTTTTTTATATCCTCTTGCTTTTGCATCCGGGGTGGCCGCAAACAAATCCCGGATCAAATCAAATACTCCGGTATAAGTTGCAGGATTAGAACGCGGCGTTCTTCCAATTGGAGACTGATCAATGTTAATTACTTTATCAACCTGCTCCAATCCTTCAATTCTTTTGTGTTTTCCTGGAATTGTTCTCGCACGATTGAGTTCTTTTGCAAGTTTTTTATACAAAATTTCATTTACAAGAGAACTTTTACCCGATCCAGACACTCCGGTTACACATGTCATAACTCCTAATGGAAATTTGACATCAATATTTTTTAAATTATTTTCCTGTGCACCAATAACCTTCAAATATCCTGTTGGCTTTCTTCTTTCTGTTGGAACAGGGATTCTCTTTCTCCCACTCAGATAATCTCCCGTGATAGAATTTTTACATTTCATTAATTCTTTCGCCGTCCCTATTGCAACAACCTGGCCGCCATGTTCCCCTGCTCCTGGTCCGATATCCACAATACAATCTGCTGCAAGCATTGTATCCTCATCATGTTCTACAACAATAAGAGAATTACCCAAATCACGCAATCGTTTTAACGTTGCCAGCAATTTATCATTATCTCTTTGATGCAGACCGATACTTGGTTCATCCAAAATATATGCAACTCCTACAAGGCCCGAGCCAATTTGAGTTGCAAGACGGATTCTCTGTGCCTCACCTCCTGAAAGTGTTCCTGTTGCTCTTGACAATGTTAAATACTCTAATCCGACATCCATTAAAAATTGTATGCGAGCTTTGATTTCTTTTAATATTTGATCCCCGATTATATGTTGTGTCTTGCTTAAGACTAAATTATTCATAAATTCCTGCAGACAATCAATAGATAACGATGTTACTTCTGCAATATTTTTATAGCCTACAGTTACTGCCAATGCACTTTTTTTCAAACGTTGCCCTTTACATTCTGAACACGGAGTAATATTCATAAATGTTTCATATTCTGCTTTACTGTTTTCAGAATGTGTTTCACGGTATCTTCTCTCAACACTCTTTATTAAACCTTCAAATGCAACATCATAAATTCCCTCTCCTCGCTGACCTTTATAGTATACTTTTATAGTTTTTCCATTGGTGCCGTAGATTAGAATATCATGAATCTTCTTTGGATATTTGTCGAATGGTGTATCTAAATCAAAATCATATTCTTTACATAATGCGACAAGAATTGCATTCGTAAAACTATTCTTATCTGCGCATGACTGCCATCCCATTACTGTAATCGCCCCTTCATTAATACTAAGTGAAGGGTCAGGAATCATCAATTCTTCCGAAAACTCCATCTTATATCCAAGTCCAAAGCAAGCCGGACATGCCCCAAATGGATTATTAAAAGAAAAACTTCTTGGCTCGATTTCTTCTATACTTATCCCACAATCCGGACACGAAAAACTCTGACTAAAATTCATTGTTTCACCGTCAATGATATCTACAACCAATAAACCTTCTGCCAAGTTTAACACATTTTCAATCGAATCTGTCAGCCGCTTTTCAATACCCGGTTTTACAACAAGACGGTCTACTATAATTTCAATATTGTGTTTTATATTTTTATCTAAGACTATATCTTCTGATAATTCATACATATTACCATCAACACGGACACGGACATATCCGCTTTTTTTTGCACGTTCAAATAATTTTGTATGTGTCCCTTTACGTCCTCTTACAACCGGTGCCAATAACTGAATTTTCGTTTTCTCCGGCAACGCCATAATCTGATCTGCCATCTCATCTACTGACTGCTTTTTTATCTCTTTTCCACATTTTGGACAATGTGGAATCCCGATTCTTGCATACAAAAGTCGAAAATAATCATAAATTTCTGTCACTGTTCCAACTGTAGAGCGTGGATTATGGTTTGTAGATTTCTGATCAATTGAAATAGCAGGGGATAAGCCTTCGATACTTTCTACATCCGGTTTTTCCATCTGTCCTAAGAACTGACGTGCGTAAGATGACAAAGACTCCATATATCTACGTTGTCCCTCTGCATAAATCGTATCAAATGCAAGAGAAGATTTACCCGATCCACTCAAACCAGTCAATACAACAAGCTCATTTCTCGGAATATCTACATCAATATTTTTTAAATTATTCTCTTTTGCGCCTCGAATTTTAATATACTGTCTGGCGTCCATCTTTTTACCCATATTCTGTCTCCTACCATCATTAATCATCTATCTCATTGAATGCTTTTTTTAACTCTATAAGTTTATCTCGCAACTCTGCTGCAAGTTCAAAATTCAATTCTGCTGCTGCTTTTTTCATCTTCTTTGTAATACTTCCGATTAATTTCTCCAGTTCCTCTTTGCTCATAGATTCTGGATCTTTCTCCATCTGCAATTCTGAAGTATCCACTTTCTTAGAAATGCTGATCAAATCTCGAACTGCTTTTTTAATTGTCTGAGGTGTGATTCCATTTTCCTCATTATATTTCATCTGAATTTCTCGACGTCTTTTTGTTTCTTCTATTGCCATTCTCATAGAATCGGTCACCGTATCAGCATACATAATAACATGACCTTCTGCATTTCTCGCCGCACGTCCTATCGTCTGTATCAACGAAGTCTCTGATCTCAAAAAGCCTTCCTTATCTGCATCTAAAATTGCAACAAGTGTAATCTCCGGAATATCTAATCCTTCTCTCAGCAAATTAATCCCGACCAATACGTCAAAAACATCCATACGCATATCACGTATAATCTCTGTTCGTTCTAATGTATCAATATCGGAATGTAAATATTTTACACGTACACCGACTTCTCTTAAATAGTCTGTTAAGTCTTCTGCCATTCTTTTCGTCAATGTTGTGATTAATACTTTGTTCTTTTTCGCAACTTCTTTGTTAATCTCACCTAGCAAATCATCTATCTGTCCCTCAACCGGCCGCACTTCAACCTCAGGATCTAGAAGACCTGTTGGACGGATCACCTGCTGAGCACGTAATAATTCATGTTCTTCCTCATACACACCAGGCGTAGCTGAGACAAACAGCACTTGATTCACCTTGCTTTCAAACTCCTCAAAATTGAGAGGTCTGTTATCTTTAGCAGAAGGCAGACGGAATCCATAATCAACCAACGTTGTCTTTCTTGACTGATCTCCATGATACATCCCCGCTATTTGCGGAACTGTCTTATGTGATTCGTCAATCATCATAATAAAATCGTCCGGGAAATAATCAATCAATGTATATGGAGGCTGCCCCGGTTGCAATCCGGATAAATGTCTGGAATAATTTTCAATACCGGAACAAAAACCTGTTTCTTTTAACATTTCAACATCAAAATTTGTACGCTCTGCTATACGCTGTGCCTCCAATAATTTATCTTGGCGTTTGAATTCCTTCACACGTTCTTCCAATTCATCTTCAATCGCACCTACAGCACGTTTTATGTTTTCCTTATCAACAACATAATGTGAAGCCGGGAAAATTGCAGCATGTTTTAATTCGCCCTTAATTTCACCGGTTAAAACATCAACTTCAACAATTCTATCAATTTCATCTCCAAAAAATTCCACTCTGATAGCAGTGCTTTCAGCATTAGCCGGTATCACTTCCACAACATCTCCTCTGACACGAAATGTACCTCTATGAAAATCCATATCATTACGATTGTACTGAATTTCTATTAATTTTGAAATCAATTCATCTCTGTCCTTCTCCATGCCCGGACGCAATGAAATAACCATATTCTGATAATCTAATGGACTACCAAGACCATAAATACAAGAAACACTGGCTACTATAATAACATCTCTTCGTTCTGTCAGTGCCATTGTTGCGGATAAACGCAATTTATCTATCTCATCATTAATTGCTGAATCTTTAGCAATATAAGTATCTGAAGACGGAACATAAGCTTCTGGTTGATAGTAGTCATAATAGGAGACAAAATATTCCACTGCGTTATTTGGAAAGAACTCTTGAAATTCCCCATAAAGCTGCGCAGCCAGTGTCTTATTGTGTGCTATGATCAGCGTTGGTTTATTCAATTGTTGGATGACATTCGCCATCGTAAATGTCTTACCAGATCCGGTGACGCCAAGCAATGTCTGACACTGATTGCCTTCTTTAAAACCTTCGACTAGTTCTTTGATTGCCTGTGGCTGGTCTCCTGTTGGTTTATATTCTGATACTAATTCAAAATGATCCATATGATTTCTCCTGATTGAATCTAATTTATTTTGGAATGTAGTAATATTATTTCTAGTATTGTTACTTGTCTAGTATATCATTCAATATAAAAAAAGTACAGAACAAAACCGAATGTTTGTTCTGTACTGTACTTTTGTATTTGTGTTGCTGTTCACTCTCGCGTTGACAGAATAACCTTTTAAGATATATAATATTTTTATTACATTTGTAAGATTTGGAGGAATATCACATGAGCAATCTGCCTCAAATTTCAGAAGCTGAATTTGAAGTTATGAAAATCGTTTGGAAATACGCACCAATCAGCACCAATGAAATTACTGAAAAATTAGTACAAATTTCCCGTTGGAGTCCTAAAACAATTCAGACATTGATTAAACGTCTCGTTTCTAAAAAAGCACTAACCTACGAAAAACAAAGCCGGGTTTTTGTCTATACTCCATTGGTCAAGGAAGACGAATATATTCAGCAGGAAAGTAATTCTTTTTTAAAGCGATATTATAATGGTAATATCACTTCTATGCTTGCCTCTTACATTGAGGATGATAAATTGTCTGAAGAAGACATTGCCAGCTTACGGAATCTTCTTTCCAATCATTAACCATGGGAGGAGCATATTTTGATATATTTTAGTTTTCGATTTTTACTCTGTAATGCCATCATTTGTATTTTTTTAGGTAGTTTACTGGGATTAAAAAATTTATTGCAAAGGCAATTATCCGCACGTATGCAATATAATCTTTCGATTATATTTCTTGCCGTTCTAATTGTTCCCTTTTTACCGATAAACTCTGCCCCATCTTCTATATCGTGGAGACATTTGCTGACAGCCAGTTCAAGTACCAATGGTGACATTCAAACCACTTTTCTTTCTGGTAATGGTTATAATTTGGATAAAATAAATGATTTTGCTGTCTCTGTCAGCACCCAAATACCAACTTTTATTCACACATTACTTGTATTTTTCTGGAGTATCGGTATATTCATAATGTTTTTTCTTCTCTACCGCTCAGTAAAACAAGTAAAAGCCTTACATAGTTCTGCTTTACCTCTTCAAAATGAAGAACTAAACGCTCTTTATATAGAATGTTTAAACGAAGTGAACAGCAAGCATACCATTCCGATTTATAGTACAGCATTTTTGAAATCTCCTGTTTTGGCTGGTTTCCTGCATCCTCGCATTTATCTTCCAATTCACTTGATTTCAGATTTTAACGCTGGAACTATAAGCGCAACTGATATTCGATATATGCTTCTTCATGAACTGCAGCACTACAAGCATAAAGATATTCTAATTGGATATTTGATAAATACAGTAAATGTTTTCTACTGGTTCAATCCCCTAATCTGGTATTTTCTAAAAAGAATACGGCAGGAACGGGAACTTGCCTGCGACAGTGCTGTATTACAATTATTGAAAGAAACAGAATACAAGTCATATGGAAATACACTGATTAACTTTGCCGAAACAATAGCTCTGTCTCCATTTCCTCTTACTATGGGAATCAGTGAAAATATAAAACAGTTAAAAGGACGCATTTTAAATATTGCATCATTCCACCAACCTACTTTTAAACAAAAAATTCGTGGATATCTTATATGCATATTCGTCTCTACTATCATCATTGGATGCATTCCCATACTTTCTGTTTATGCTTCTGATCAGACTGGGTATCATTTTGACACAACCGAAAAGAATATTACTCAGCTAAATCTTTCTTCCAATTTTGGGGACTACACCGGAAGTTTTGTTTTATATGATCAGTCTGCTGATAGATGGAATATTTATAATATGGATCATGCTTCCACACGTGTATCACCGAATTCGACTTATAAAATATATGATGCATTACTTGGCTTGGAATCTGGAATTATTACACCAGAACATTCCACTTTCACATGGAATGGAGAGCCATATCCCTTTAATTCATGGGAAGCCGATCAAGATTTAACCTCGGCTATACATAATTCCGTAAACTGGTATTTTCAGGTGATTGATTCACAGGCAGGTTTTGAAGCCGTAAGAACATTTTTACAGACAATAAACTATGGGAATCAGAATACTGGAACAAATCTAAATCTCTATTGGACAGATTTCTCTCTGAAGATATCACCCATAGAACAGGTGGAATTGTTACAGGATTTCTATCAAAATAATTTTCATTTTGACAGTAAAAATATCCAGGCAGTAAAAAAAGCCTTGCTGCTTTCCACTACTTCTTCCGGTTCTCTTTACGGGAAAACAGGAACCGGGCGTGTCAATGGTAAAGATGTCAATGGCTGGTTTATCGGATACATTGAAACAGCGAATAATACTTACTACTTCGCAACAAATATTCAATCCTCTTCTGGTGCAACTGGAAGTCAGGCTACCGAAATAACAGAATCTGTACTTTCTAATCTTGGTATTTGGAAATAAATAAAGAGAACTGATAGCATAATTTCCCGTTATCAGTTCTCTTTATTTATTTCTTCTCTACTGATCAATTCTGCAAATTACCTAACCGGTACTGATACCTCGGTATATTATCAATACCATTATCTAAAATCCTATTTCCAACATACTGAATCGTTCCATCATCCTGAATTTTCATCGTAAGTTCGTGTGTAATAACAGCATCATTACATACAACAGAATCACATACTGCATGAATTGTCAAAACAATGGTTCCATCTTCATTGTGCCTGACTTCTGTTACTTCCGGTAAAGACAAGCCAAAATGTGTTGGTGAATAATTACCACATCCCAATCGTTCCCAGATAAACATATTACTTTGTTCATCGTAGACCGCCCATTCTTTCAATTCTTCTTTTGTAACAGGAAGATATGTCATAATTACATTTTCGAACTCTTCTGCTGGAATTCCCACAACCTCTTTTTCTGCAGTAAATTTTTCTCCATATTTCATTTGATAAAAATATTCATAAAGTCCATTATAATCCAACCCCTGCATATCCCCCGCATTCCAGTTTGAACATAACAGATTGTTTCCCTGATAGCCGAACGTACTCACATATTTTTTTGAATATTCCCGACACTCCTCACTCAAAGGCTTTACCCGGATAATACAACTTCCATCTACAATCTCTGTCACTTCCGGTGGTTCAGGTACGCATAATTCATAACAGAAATTCCCATTTTCAGTATATGCCCATTCTTTTATTTTTGATAGCGATATGTATGTAAGTACAGGCTCTGTATCCTCACTCCAGATCATTTTTGCAGACATCACACTCATTTCTTTTCCATCATAACTATATTCTTTTCTAGTAATTCCACCATCTGTATCTGCTTCATATAAAATTACACTTCCTTTTTCTTCTTGTTCTGCAGATTTTAAAAATTGTTCCATCTTCTGGTAATTATCCATAACAGAATAATGATCGGAACCAATGACCGGATTCCCATTTTGTTTGATAATTTCTTTCATCCGATTCATCATTTGCTCAGCAGTGTTCTGATCTACTTCTTGTATTCCATTATATTCAGAATAAATGTCTCGGATAATGCCCATAATTTCTTTACAATCGGTCACAACTTCCTTTTTCTTGTCTCCATCGATTGGTAGATTATATCCCTTATCCAGATTTTCCATGATAGTGTTTTTCTGATTCTTCTCATTTTTTCCATCTGTGCTGTTTAACGATATCTTACTTTCACAGGAAGTCAGAATCATTCCTATACAAAGTACTAACAAAATACTTTTTCTTTTCATATTGCCCCCTAATTATTACTGTAATTCTCTTCCCACTCTTCTTCTGTTAACCTTGGCATATACCACCCTGCATTTGCATTTTGATCTGACCTGATTACCTTATTTGATAAATACTGGAAACTTCCGTCTTCCATAGGTTTTATCATCAATTCACTGGTGATTGCCTGATCTAACATTCTGATTTCCCATACTGCTTCTATCGTAAGTTTTAATGTTCCATCTTGTAATTTTTCATATGAGATAACTTCCGGATATGGCTCATATGGGAATTCACAATCATATAACCCTCGCGGTCTGTATCTAAAAGTTCTATTATCAGAGTTATAAAAAGTTCCTTTTTCAATCTCGCTATTACTAAATGGTAAATAGGTCTTTATAACCTCTTCAAACTCATCTTTTGGAACTTCATATTCTGCTCCACCATAATTTGCTTCATATGGAACTTGCTTTCCATATTTCATATAATACATTTTTTCATAAAGATCATAAAAATCAAGTTCCGTATAATTCTGGTTATCCCAATTTGTAATCAACAGATTATTAAGTGCATACCCCAACGGCATAACATATTTTCGATTCAATTCTCGGCATGTTTTATCTAATGGCTGCACTCTGAATCCAGTTTCACCCGGTGCTCCATCAAATCCCGGTGGGTGATATTCCTCCAGAAACAAGTATCCTTTTTCTGTATATTTCCACTCATATGCTTCATATTCATCATAATAATTAGCCTGTGGGCTATTATCCTTCCATTTAACCTGACATAATCGAACATTTATCTTTCCATTCATTGACTCTAAATGATATTGTATAATTTCCCCTTCATCAAATACAACAACAATATCTACTGCTGCCTGTTCTTCTTTCTCTGCTGCTTTGCAAAAATCTTCTACTTTTTCACGATTGACCATATCAATCTGATTATCACAATCTACTGCCGCATATCCTTTTTCTTCCAGACAATTGATAATTTTTCTTTTCACCTTTAATGTATTTAACTCCGACTTCTCCTTCATATAAACAAACCGAAAAGTTTGTGCTGTTTTTTTTACTTCTGCATTCATTTCAGATTCTACGGTTTCTTTCTTTTCTTCTTTTTCCGTAATTCGATTTTGTCCGCACCCTGTAAAAACAATAAGAACTATCAATATCATCGCAAATATCTTACATATGTAATAATTCCCCATAAAAATTTTTTTATCCTTCAAAATACTCATCCAATACTGTTGCATCTTTTTTAACAACATAACCACTTCCACCGATTCCTTTCTTCTAATTTTTTTGTTCCTTAAATCTTACACTTGTAATATTTAAAAACCAAGTCTATTTTCAGGAATTGTATACTCCAGATTCACCATCTTTATGTGCGATATATCCTATTTTATTACCATCCTCTATATCTTCTCCATTTTTGTTACCCTGTCATTTTAAAGAACATCCTTACTTACACTGTTACATATTTTTCCGCTTCTTCTTTGCACTTCAACGTATTTCCATGCCCAATTACATATTCCATACATTCTTTTCCCTGCTCTTCTTTTCCGATTCGGTAGTAACATACTCCCAGCAGGAATCTGCGTGTAACCTCATAATAAGGCAGCTTTTCCGTATCATTTTCCAGTAATCTTACTGCTGCCTCATCTTCACCTTTCAGCATCAAATTTTTTGCCATAAACAGTGGATTCTTTTGAAATACTTTCCCTGCTTTTTCTAATGTAGCCGAATAACCTGCCGCATCTTTCTCCTGATATTTCTTCGACAGTTCGAGATTCGTCATGACCTGCTGCCAGGAACGTCCCTCTCTTTTTCCTTCCCATTCATTCTTTATATACTCTTCTGCCTTCTGCAACTGCCCATTTATGATCAGTGCAACTACATATTTAGACTCAGCTATCAGCATGACACTTTTTTGAAATCCATGATAATCCAAGCTCTTTCCGTACTTTACCAACTCTTCCAGCATTTCTGAATATTTTTCTGCATCACATTGCTGTGACAGAATCCGGTCAATTTTTGAAAAATCTCTGAGAATGTCCCTGATTAAAATGAATATACCTGCAATCAGATCAACCACCACGCAAATCCACAGAAGCCAGGGATCTGTCGTGACCCAGCCCGGCTGCTTCACATCGAAAAAGAGTACTGTCTCCTGATGCGGGAACGGATTTCCTTTGAAAATACTCACCACACAAATCAATGCTGCATAAATCAACAGCACATTCCGTATCATCCTGATGCGTCCATTTTTCTGCTTTTCATAAATCTTTTTTATCTGCTCTTCCATTTTCTCTACCTCGCTGTCACACTATTTTTGTACCTACAACATAATTATACATAAATTAATATTGTAGCGAATCTCTGTTCGGTTGTACAATATCTACTGCTGCCTGTTCTTCTTTCTCCGCTGTTTTGCAAAAATCTTCCACTTTTTCACGATTGACCATATCAATCTGATTATCACAATCTACTGCCGCATATCCTTTTTCTTCCAGACAATTGATAATTTTTCTTTTCACCTTTAATGTATTTAACTCCGACTTCTCCTTCATATAAACAGACCGAAAAGTTTGCGCTGTTTTTTTACTTCTGCATTCATTTCAGATTCTACGGTTTCTTTCTTTTCTTCTTTTTCCGTAATTCGATTTTGTCCGCACCCTGTAAAAACAATAAGAACTATCAATATCATCGCAAATTTCTTACATATGTAATAATTCCCCGTAAAAATTTTTTTATTTTTCAAAATATTCCTCCAATACGGTTGCATCCTTTTTAACAACATAACCACTTCCACCGATTCCTTTCACATTCTCAACCATACTGATAAGAAGAATTGGTTTGTCCACGCTTTTATCTGCCGTAAACACCGAAAACCACCCGATTTCTTTGCCAGAAGTATCTTCTTTCGTTGCCTTCAACTCGGCTGTCCCTGTTTTTCCAGCAAGCAAAATATCGTCACGATGTGCAGCATATCCGGTTCCTTCCGGATCATTTACAACACCTTCCACCCCTTGCATAATTTCTTCTACATTTTCTTCGCTAAACGCATTTTCTATCCATGTTTCACCAGATGCTTCTTCTTTGTATTTCAAATACGGTTTTATCATATTCCCTTCATTTAAAAATGAAGTATAAATACTTGCCAGATGTAATGGATTTACAAGAATCTGCCCTTGCCCATAACCACTATCTGCCAATTGTATTTCTGTTTCTATTTTATCTGTATTGGAATATGTTGATTCCTGCATCGCAATCTCAAACGGCATATTCTGATTAAATCCTATTTCATTTAAAGTATTCATAAAATTCTCACTACCAATTTTAAGAGCTGCCTTTGCAAAATAAATATTATCAGAATAGATAATTGCATTTTTCATAATAACCGGTTCATATTCATGAAGTGTTGTCACTTGATAAGATCCCCAAGACGAATCTTTCTGCCATGCCAAACCTTCATTTCCAAAATCTTCTTTTGGATCTATGCTTCCCGTTTTCAACCCAATTCCTGCCACAACTGGTTTAAATGTTGAGCCAGGACACCATACTTGACGAAAACGATTATATAATGGTTTCTTTTCATCTTCGTTCAATGATGTCCATTTCTCTGATGATAAGCCCCGTATAAATTCATTATTATCATAAGATGGGGTACTTACCAAAGCCAATACTTCTCCCGTATAAGGATTCATTGCGACAGAACACCCCGGATCTTCTTTAAACTGCTCGTATAATGATTTTTGCAAATCGGAATCTATCGTTAATCTTATATCCATACCATCTTCTTTAAAAATACTTGCAAGAACCTCTTTTACTTCCCCATCACTATCCAAAATCTTTATATCACAACCATCTTTTCCTTTTAATTGCTTTTCGTATAACTTTTCCACCCCAGATCTTCCGATTACACTTTCTGTTGAATATCCTTCCCCTGGATGATTTTCTAAATCTTCTGCTGTTACAGACTGTACATAACCAATTAAATGAGCTGCTGCCTCCCCTAACTCATAGGTTCTAACTTCCACATCTGATAGCATAACCCCTGGAATTTCCAAAAGTTTATTCTGGCAATCCTGCTCCTCAAGTGTCTTTTCTTCTGGCTGTATTTTCATTAAATCTATTTCTTCTACTTTCGGAATAGTTTCAATTGGTACAAAAGAATCTTCTTTTACCCACTTTGCTGTGAGTTTGTTATTTATTGTTTCTACATCTATCTCTAATAACTCCGCTATTTTTTCAATAGATACATTCCTGTCTTCCAGCTTTCCCGGTATAATGCCAACTGATGTTGCTACTCCTTTTCCTGCAAGCATTTTACCATCTCGGTCTAATATTTCTCCTCTCTCCGCTTTTGATGTAGTAACACTTATTTTATCATCACTCTCTAAATCTGGAAAAATCAGGCTATCCTGCCATACTAATTTATATCCCTGTTTCGTCTTCTTCAGTTCCGCCATATTGTCAAATTGTATTGTTCCGGCAATTGTATTACATGATGTTTCATACGAAAGCGTAACTGTATCTGCTTTTTTCTCTTTCACAGCTATATGACTGATTTTAATGTCACTGACCTCTATTCCTTCGTATATCTTAGAATTTCGTTGTATGTATTCTTCTTTTGTCAGATAAACTTTTTTATCTGAATCTATCATAGTATACATTACTTCATATTCCTTTTTTTCAATATGGTTCATATATTCCATAAGTGTGTCTTCTGGTGATTCCGTTATCGTCCTTTTTAATAAAACACCTCCTGAAACAGCAATTACTGTTATAGCTACTATCAGCCCAAAAATCTTACAAATGTAAGATTTTTGGGTGTTTTGCTTTTTCCGTTTTCTTTTCATAGATACCCCTTTCTTCTAATTATTTTATTTTTCAAAATCTTACACCTGTAATATTTAAAAGTCAAGTAAAATATTATGTTTTAAAAGAATACTTACTTACATAATTTTTTGACTTTTATATTAAATCAAATCTTCACCATTAACAAATCCATACGATTTTAATAATTCTTTATCTTCTGAATTCCTTTCTTGCCTTAGATTAATATTATTGGGGATAATATCCGGGCATGAAAATAACCAGGTGATTCCTTGAGTTGGAACCATCTGGCTATGTAGATTTTATTTCTATTTTTTCACTATTTCTTCGACCAAAACTTCTATTCTATGTCTTGACATATGATCACAATCTTCTTTTATTTTTTTTACAATACTGCAAGAATTTTTCAGCATCCGAATGATACAAAACATACATAATATTATAACACGTATGATATCTATCTTCATCCACATTGTCTACTGGAAAAGAAATTCTATTATACAAATTGTCTATCTCTGATATGATAATATCATGATAATAACTACTATCAAAATTATTTCTAAGTTTATATGAATAATCATAAGCCTTTTTCCCATGAGTTGTTTTTTTCAAATATCCCACATATGTCTCTATTAAAAATTTCATCATCTCTTTATTTTCTTCTTGATATATTCTTTTTATCTTTTCCGCTGACATGTGAAACAAATCATATGAATACGATAGCATTTCCTCTTTTCCATCTAAGACAGTTTTTTCCAGCATTTCTTCTAAAATATTTCTATATTCTGATAAAACACTTTCATTATTTTCCTCTAAAACATCACTCCAAACAACATACGCATCTGCAAATTCATTTAATTCTGCTAAACTCTTTGCTTCAAGCATTTTCTCTCTTAAAATAGGTAATACACTCCTTATTTCCTCATCTGACTTATAATAGTTAGGCTTATCTCCTGAATTAAGAAATAACTTGTATTCAGCCTCCAATTGTTCTTCATTTAGTACCCCTTCCTCATAATATTTCAGTATCATTTCTACCAAATTTGTACTACACTTTATTCCATAAAGATATCTGCCAATTCTATGCTGAAGCATATTTCCAATCGTATTTGTCATTTTTTCTACAGAATCAGTATTAGTATTATCAGAATCAATTTCTTTATAGTACAAGTTTTCTATACTCTCCACAACAACAGCAAAGCATATTAACCTTAATTCTTCTTTAAATTGCTCACTCATGTCACTATTACAAAACAATTTTACATCTTCAAAAAAACGTTGCGCCTTTTCGAGCGTCCGTAAATTTTTGACTTTATGGATTTCCAAGAATTTTTCAACAAAGTCTGCATGGATATTCATTTTACTCCATGTCACTTTCTCTGCACGTTCTGTAATATGATATATTCTTTCAATGACCTTTTCATTATACTTTTCAAATACAACTTTTTTGTCCGATTGTATTTCATCTGTATTCGCAATCACAATAACTTTTACATAATTACATTGCTTGAGTTCTTCTATAATTCCAAATATATCTTCCAAATTTATGTCATCACTCATTCTTTCCAAGTCATCTATTACAATAATATGAACAGAAGTAAACTCTTTTGACAATAATAGAAACATTTCTCTTTCATTGACTATACTTTGTACTGCTTCCTTTGCCTGACCAACTTTATCCCAGATTTTTGATGCGCCATCTAAAATATTATTAGCTATTTCACCTATTTTCCCACCAATATTATTCTTTAAAGCCAATTGAAATAAAGCTTCATGATATATTTGCCTAGTGTCTTTCAAACCAAACATTGATATTTTACAAACATTGGGATTTGCTTCTAATGCCTCATTTACCGCATAAGATTTTCCAATTCCCCATGTTCCATCAAATAAAATTGCTCTATACGGTAGATGATCTATGTCACTGATTATATTTTTTATATTATCTGCTTTCATACTGTATCTTTCCACCCCTATTTTTCATCTAACAACTTATTTTCCATCATCATTCCGAATATCATCAATAATCCGACCAATATTACATGTAATCTGTCCCTTACACTGATGAATATCCTCATTGATTTTCTTTTCCTGCTCAATAGCAATCTCTATATTCTTCGCCAGTTCTCCAATTGCAGAATTCTTTTTGGGATTGATTCCTGTTCTGGCAAGTAACAACTTATAGATAAATGTCTGATGTCCATCTTTTTCATTCTGGATAATCTGTTCAGCATTCGGCTCAATATCATCTTCATATGAATTTTCATAATGTAACAGCAAGAACAATTCAAATGCTGGATTGCTAACCGCTAATATATTATTCTTTTCACCTTCTGCTACTAGTTCATCATAATCAAGTACTTTTTCTTCAAAAATATCTCCATCAAATACAACAATCATCTTATCACGTTCTTTATCAAACGCTATTTCCGGATTTTCTTTCTGATTTTCTGCAAATTCAATCAAACGTCTTGGAAATGAAATGTCCCTGTCTCCCTCTGTTTTTTCAAGTAACCGGATATCAATCAATGGATGAATATTTAACTCTTTTCGGATATCAATTAACTTTTTGAAATACCATGTTTCAGTATTTGCACCCTCACATATGAAAAAGTACTTACGATAAGGCTCAATCTGTTCTTCTTCATCTGTAGTTCTGCTATTCCAATTCGTATAACTTCTTACTGGAGCCAAGGCTACTCCTCCTCTCTAAAGTCGAATGTTGAAAATACCGGTATCGCACCATATCTTCCTTCCAGATATGCCTTGCTCAACACCTTATCATACCTCTCCTTGAAACGATCTAGGGAATAAATAGAGCTTGCATTTTCTGCATTACGTTCTACAAACCAGATTTCATCCCTTCTGAAAATAGCCTGATCCATAATGGATGATTCATGTGTAGTGAACAATAGCTGCATACGCTGCTCATCATGTAGCTGCATAAACAATTGCAAAAATCGTTCTGTCAGCTTCGGATGTAAGCTTCTCTCTAATTCATCCACAACATAAAGAACATCTTCTCGTTTATTCAACAGCATATCCATCAAATCGAATAATCTTCTTGTTCCATCAGACTCTTCATCAAAACCGAACTCATAAAATGACTTATTATGATGCAACCGGATTGTTGTGACCTTCGGTTCAGAATGTCCTTCAACTTCGATATTAAAGAAAGTTTCCTTCGACCTCATCGTCATTCTGAATGATGGTTCTTCCTGCTCTTCCATTCTATTTTTTACATGCTGCATCATCTTATCAAATACTGATTTTGGCAATGCATTTGATAACTCATCCAATGTAATTTCTTCAATTTTCACCTGACTGATACCCGTATCAAATGTTTTGATCAATTTGTTAATCAGCTTCAGCGAATTATCATCATAATAATATTCCAAATCAATCAATGGCGTATCCGGTGTGATAATCGAAATATGATTCTGAATCCAATCATATACATCCCGGAAGAACAATAATTTAGATTGTGTGCTATATTTTTTCCCGCGATTCATTTCTGTCAGGAACAAAGATGTTTCATTTCCTTCAAAATCATCTGCATAGGTTTCAAATTTATTTTTTTCTGTGTTTGTCAGCGTAATGCCATCATTTAACACCGGACGTTTGCTTCCTTCTCGTTCAAAAAGACATTTTGCTGAACCATTCTGATATAATTCATATAACCATTCTCCGGTTACTTTTCGTCTGCTTAAAACTGCAGAAAAACCATAGGCATAAAATTTGTCACCTACAGTAATCTGAATTTCAAAACTACTTTCTCGTTCCTTATTCTCCTTCCGATTCTTACAAAACATCTGTGTAGCTTCTATCGGAATACCATTGCAGACACTATCTTTAAAAAATTTAAAGAACAATGCCAAATTGGTCTTTCCAGATGCATTTGCTCCATAAACTACTGCATATTTTAATAACTGAGTACTTTTTATCTTTAACCTGTGATTTGCATTTGTTCGTATTTTATTTGAGGAAATCATTGTCAGCTCTGCTGCTTTATCAAAAGATTTAAAATTTTCAACACTTACTTTTACTAACATTCTTATACACCTCCACCTTTATTATATGTTTTACTCTTCTCTCAGTCAATGTGAATTTCTTATTTAGAGATTTTTTCGTTATATATTGTTTCTTTTTCTATTTTTAACAATTTTATTTTGAGTTATGCATATAATATCAATGTATAAGTCAGCTTTTTGTAGCGACACTATTTTACTAATGCCGCTACATGAAATATTACAATAAATAAAAACTTCTAATTCTTTTTTCTTCTATCTCTCCCAGTCCGTCCTTCCTGTCACATTCAACATCTTTTCTTCTCGGAAGCTGAGCATCTTTCCATTAGTTCCACCGACAATGATATGATCCAGCAATTCTATCCCCAGTAGCTGTCCGCACTTCTGCAGCTTTCTCGTAACAATCATATCCTCTTTTGACGGTTTCACATTGCCACTGGGATGATTATGAAGTCCAATGATTGCAGAAGTATTTGCCAGAATACTGCTCTTAAAAACTTCTCTGGGAATTACCAAAGATGCATTGATTGTTCCAACACTGACCAGATTCATATTGATTACCTGTCCATTATTTTTCATATTCAGGATGCAAAATACTTCTCTGTCATATTGCGATAACTCCTTCGCCATCAATTCTACAACAGCCTGTGGACTGTCCAACGTCTGCTCACTATAAAGAGACGGCTCTTTTACCAGACGGATATTCACAACTTCCAATTCATTCTCCATCCTTCTGATCTCCTTTTGGAAATTCTACAACCAAAAAAATATTACTCTCTGAAGATTCCACATATGCTTTCAATTGTGATAATGTCATTTCCAAATATTTAGGTTGTTCCACCATAATCTGCTCCTTTCGTTTCTTCCTTTACTTCTTTTTTCCCTGACAAATAGCTTATCACTTTGTTTGCCTTAATGCTTTTCTGCATCTCACTGATAATGCACAGATCTGCTACATTCACTCCCGGCAAAGCAAGCATTTCATCCATCGCCATATTGACAATCTCTTTTTCCGTTCCATACCCAGCATCAAATAAACGCTGTAATACTTTTACTGCTTTCTGATTTTTTCCCATTTCATCATCAAAGGGCAGCTTATCGCCGCCCTTTGTTTTACTCCTCCCCTTCTTTCTTTTCTTCAATTCCTAATTGCTTAACCTGTTTCTTTTTATTCCAGATACGAACTCCGGTGATTCCGGCTGCTGACAATACCAGAATGGCTATCCATAAAGCTACCTTTTCCGTATCTCCTGTTTTCGGAGGGTTACTGGTCTTTGTAGTAGTACCCGGTGTCTCTGGGGTTGGTGTTTCCGGTACTTCTTTGATGGTTACAGTCTGACCTTCATCGTTGATGTCCTTATGCTCTGTTACCTTTTTCGGTTCTTCCGGATTTGTCATATCATACAGTTCTTCAAAGGTTACAAACGGCTTTCCTCCAAGAGTGCTGCCATCGAAAGTAAACTCAATCTGCACTTCCATGTTTTCCTTGTCCGCTGTAAATTCATAATCATTGGTAACTTCTTTGCCATCAATGAGCAGCTTTGCATTTTCTGCCTTAACCATCTGCCAACCAGACAACTTGTAGTTCGTACCGATTTCCAGTCCTTCTAAAGTAACCGTATCCACAATCGTCAGATCTTTTCCGGCTTCGATTTCTTTCTTGCCATTCTTATCAGTTGCTGTGGTATGAATCGAAATCTTTCGCTCCGTAATCAGAACAGTCTGACCTTCATCGTCAATGTCTTTATGCTCTGCAACTTTTACAGGTTCTTCCGGACTCTTCAGGTCATATAATTCTTCAAATGTAACCAGATTCTGTCCACCAAGTTCTGATGCATCAAACGTATAAGAAATCTCTACTTTCATTTTCTCGCTGTCAGCAACAAAAGTGTAAGCACTCTCCACACGCTTTCCATCAATGAGCAGTTCTGCATTTTCCTCTTTCAGCATCTGCCAGCCTTTTAACTGATATTTTCTTCCTTCTTCCAGACCGTCCAGAGTAACCGTATCTACAATCGTTACTTTCTTTCCTGCAACAATTATTTTTTCGCCCGTTTCTTTATCCGTTGCTGTTGTATGAATAGTAATCTCTTTTTCATACTCATCGGTCAGTGTTCCAAGGTCGATTGTTACTTTATTTCTGCTGACAACAACTTCAAATGCTGGAATCAATTTCATACCTTTGTTGGATTCACAAGCTAACTCCTCAATCTCATAAGTGTCATAAAGTAATGCACCTTTGCTGTCGTCCGGCTCAGAAGTTCCGAACCAGATTCCGTCCTCACTGGATTTCCCGGTATTTGTATTTCTCTTATGAGATGCCCAATCGGAAGCTGTTGAAAACTGACCATTTTTATCTGTCACTACGATATGGCTCTCTCCGGTTGTTTTACTGGTAATCTTAAAAGGAACATTTGCAAGTCTCTTATGTGTACCTGCTCCAATCTTTACGCCTTCCAGATCTCCACGTTTAATCTGGTTGTAAATGGAATGGCTTTCGTCTGTTAAATCTACGATTTTTCCATTTTCCGTAATCGAAAATTCAATCTCTTTTGCACCGTCTGTCAGATATCCTTCCGGTGCTTTTGTTTCCTCCAGTTTGTATTTACCATATGGAAGTAAATCTGCCGATGTTGTTGCTACTCCGTCAATCCCTGTCTGAATTGTCTTAACTGTCTCATTTTTTTTGTACAGTTTTCCTTCTACCAGAACCGAATTTTCGTTCAAAGAAATAATTGCAAATGCAGTATCTTTTAATGTGGCACTTCCCTGTGCTTTGGTATCTTTTGTCTCTAAATCACGTTTCTGAATCTTCACACCACCTCGGATTACCTGGTCAGATACGGAATACTGGTTGCTTCCGGAAAGAACTGCAAGTTCTCCGTCCTCTGTGATCTGTGTCAGATACATTCCTTTTATCTGTTCTGTACTGTCTCCTGCCTGCATATAAGCTCCGTCCAGTAAATATCCGTCTGGTGCTTTTGTCTCCTCAACAGTCAGTGTTCCAAGTGGTAATACGCTTTTTTCATTCTGAATGTAAAATGCATCTCCCGATACTTTGTAAGCATCTGACAGTTTTGTCACATAATGAATACTTCCGTCACTGCTCTTTTCTGCCACCGTTTTTGTAACCCAGGTACGTGTTGCTTTCTCTGGTAAGTTATCTTTTGTATAAAATCCGTCATAATAATGCCAGGTAAACTCTGCTCCTGACAGTGCTGCATTTCCCTGTGCGGTTGCTTTTCCTGTTTCCATATCAATCTTGAACAGATCTACCAATGTCTCTGTTACTTTCGGAACATCGGAAACATTTAATACGGCTGTCTTTCCGGCTTCAACTTTCAGACTGCGTACTGTCGTATCCAGCTTATATCCTTTCGGTGCAGAAAGCTCTTTGATATAAACAATCCCTGCAGTCACTTCAACTTCATTCGTATCGCCATTTTCATTTGTTGTAAGTGTTCCAATCTGATTACTACAATTCTGGTCTAAAAATATGCCAAAGGTTGCTCCAACAATGGAATACATCGCATTTCCATTTGTGACAATCTCATTTGCAGTTGTCTTTTTTACCTTCGCATTTCCGACATTCAGTTCTGCCCAAAACTGTCCAAGATCCTGTCCTTCACCAGTATAGATATATCCGCCACATTTATAGCGACCTTTGTTTGCCTGTACAAATGCTCTCGCTCCTGCATACACTTCATTCTGAATATCCTGTGAAATCTCAGAATATGCAGCTCGGACATTATCACACTTCCAGCCCAACTGTTCACTGAGTCTCTGCCATACTACACACTGTTCCAGCAGATATCCCTGATTCGCATTTAGGTTACTGTGACTGCCCCTATACTGCTTTACATACTCCAGCGACAATGCCACATCTTCAATCTGTGCAGCACTCATACTGGAACTCGCATCGTGTCTGATTTTATACCCATTTTTAAATCCGGTGTTAATATCTACACAATAGGCTGTTTCGCCCTCCACTTTCATGTGACCTTCATTGAATGTCGAATGAATGGTTCCATCATTCATCACATGTTCAATATATCCGACTCGCTCTGAGGACTCTGTCCAATACTGTGTTTCTGCTGCGTAAGCCGATGTAGTCGGTAATGCAGTTAAAATCGTGGTCAGGGTAAGAAGTCCTGTACACACTCGTTTCCATATCTTCTTCATTTTCTACAATTCCTTTCTTTTCAATCAAAAAAGACGTCCATCTGGAACGCCTGTTGTTGCTTTATGCTGTTTGCTCCCTGCTGTCATGCAGGGTATGGGAATCTCTGACCTGCCGAAAGAGAAGAGGTTCCCGGCTCCTTATTGTCTTTTCGGCTGGTAATCTGCTGGTAAACCAAAGGGGTAAGGTGTGGGGAGGGGAAAACAGAAAAAGGCTGATTTCTCATTGACCACCAACGGGTAGACTTTTCCCTTGGTGTCAAAATGCCTATCGTTCCCTGCTTTTTTCCCGTTTCCGGTATAATTCCAGTGCTTTGATAATGGTTTCTTCCATTTTCTGCTGTGTAGTTCCCGATGGAAAGTATTTTTTCAGTCGGTTCTTCGGGATTTTCCACTGCTCTACCTGATTTGGCTTCTCTTCTGACATAATCGACAGCAAAACATCTTCATTCAACCTGCCCTCTGCTGAAAATTTGCGGATTTTGATTGCCTGTGCATGACTTGGAGTGCAATCTTCCGATTCCATGGTATCGTACAATATCTCCTGTTCTTCTTTTGGCAAATAAGACAGCTCCACCGCCGGACGCATGGCAATTTTCTTGTTATCGACCATTTCAAGAATTTCCGGTATCAAGTAGGTTAATCGAATATATCTTCTGATTTGGTCTTTACTTTCTCCAACCTCCTCACCCAATAATTCATCAGAACGTTTTCCTTTCAACTTTGTCGCCAGTGGCGACGAAGTTAAATCAGTTCTTTGTCCCTGTCTTTTCATGACATCTAACTTCATTTTGTAAGCAAATGCTTTTTCTGATGGTAATATTTCTTCCCTTTGAAGATTGCTGTCAACCATGACAATAACTGCTTCGTCATCACTGAGATTTCTTACAATACAAGGTATATTTTCTAACCCTGCCAGTTCACTTGCCATTTTTCTACGGTGTCCAGAAATCATTTCATACCCACCTGTTGGCTTCTCTCTGACAAGAGCAGGAACCAATACACCATGTTCTCGAATACTTTCAATGGTCTCCACCATTTTATCATCCATTTTTACTTTAAATGGATGATTCGGAAAATCACTGATTTCATAAACAGAAATATTTTTTACATGCTCCTGATTCTTCTGGTCTCTTTCTTCCTGCGTGGTAAAAAGGTCATCGGCTGAGGGAAGATTCATGTTTATTTCTTTGCTTTTCGCCACACTGAATCACCTCCCTCGTAAATTCTGCATACGCCTTTGCAACAGTTCCATTCTTGTCATACTCATAAATGCTCTGTCCTGCTGCACTGCTTTCTGCCGCTGTGATAGCCACTGGAATAACCGTTTTGAAAATTCGGATATGTTTCCCGTAATTTTCTCTTAGGCTATCCTCTGTTGTTCTTGCAAGCTTTGTCCGCATATCTGCAAGCGTCAGTAAGACTCCATCAATCTTCAGATTAGGATTTAGCTGTCTTTGTACCTTACCGATTGTTTTCATTAACTGTGTCATGCCCTTTAGTGGAAGATAATGAGCCTGCACTGGAACAATTACACTGTCTGCGGCAGCTAATGCATTGATGGTCAACATTCCCAAACTAGGCATACAATCAATCAGTATATAATCATAATCCTTTTTCAAATCTGCCAGATACAGCTTTAAAGTCTGCTCTCTGCTCATGGCATTTACCAATGAGATTTCCATTCCCGATAATTCAATGTTGGTCGGAATAATATCTACTCCTTCTTTATGGTGCAAAATGCCTTCATTATACACAAACGGTTCGTCTTGTAATATCTTTTTCATTTGTGTTTCCAATGTAATAGGAAGACTGTCTGCATTTGTCCACCCCAATGCAGTTGTTAAATCCCCCTGCGGATCAGCATCAACCAATAATACTTTCCGCCCTTGATGTGCAAGACCAATTCCTAGATTTAATGTTGTTGTGGTCTTTGCTGTTCCTCCCTTCTGATTTGCAAGGGCGATTACTTTACACTTGGTCATATGGTTTCCTCCTTCCTCGAAAAATTTAATAGCCAATCCTTTTTACAGGACTGGCTATGTATAAAAATGAGCATGAAAAAAGCCGACGGATTCTTGGTGAACCAATCGGCTATGTAATATTTTTTCACAATTATTGATTTTCTATTATTTCTTTTAACCGTGTCTTTGTTTTCCTGCAAAATTCAGCACTTCTTAATACATCATATTGCTTTTTCTCTGCATATTCCTGCTGATTTAAAAGATCTACCAGTATTTCCTTTGCTTCAATAAAATAAGAATCCACATCACCCTTTAATAATTTTAACATTTTCTTATTTTCTTTTCCCATTGCGGAGCTACTTAACTCCGGTACATTTAATGATCCAACCATCAGAACTCTTACTATCATAATTATATAAAATCTTAATGTATAATCATGCTTTGAAAATTTACCTTTTTGTTGCATATTGACAAACTTAACAAATAAGTATGATGCCAAATAATACACCTCTGGTTTATGATCCTTACAAAATATTTTTTCTTTTTTACTCTTCAAAATATTAGCAGGATTAGTACCAAACACTACATTAGGATTTTGACAATATACACTTTCAAAAGCTCTTACCATTCCATGTAATGTCACAACTTGATAACTTCCTTGCTTTTCTTTAATATCATCTTCTTCCCCGGAACGTCTCTCATAAAACATTTCTATAGGCATCTCTTTTGAATATTCACTAAACAGCAATTGAAGTTCTTTATGATATTTTCCTAATGCTATAAATGCTTCTTCTGGTACAGGACTTTGCCTATTAGTTGCTTTTACAATACTACTTATAATATCACTATCTGTAGTATATATGATTTTCACTGGTACTAATATATCTGAAGCAAATTCCTTACAATTAAAAATCTCATTACTTGTTTGACATCCATTTACAATTTGAAAATCTGCTAATTCATACATATTTGCACCTAATGACGTCACCGATTTCGTTATTATGGTCACTCCATTATTTAATAGAATAAATTGCCCTCTTGTATTTTCATTAGCAATAGTGCTCCTAATTTCCTTATTAACATTATTTTCAGTACCCTGATAATCTCTAACATTTTCATAAAATATACGTCTTCTAAGATCTCCTGTATTATCACAAATAATTTTTAAGTAATCATTGCCTGTTAAATATCCTATATATGCCTCTTTTACCCCTTCAATCTTATCCAATGTTATACTATTTTTTAAGTTAATCTGAACAGTAATGTTATTTTTAACTTCACTATAAGTCTCCATAACATATTCTCTTCCTAAAACCTGAATATCTACACTTTTTATATCTTTCATACTTGAAGATAATTCTTTTTCATTTGATTCACAAATGCTTTTAACCAAACCTCCATCCCACTCATTTGCTGCAGTAACATAAAAAATATGACATTTGGGTGACTGACTGGTACAAAGTCTAAAATTTTCATATTTAAACAGTTCATCATAAATTTCTTTTGCATTTAATACATTTGAATTTTTTTCTGTTATTGCCTCAAAATTTTCAAGAAAATTTTTTGTAGCCTGAATAGTTTTTAACAAATTACCTGTGTCGCACTTCTCTTCAGTTTTTGTTTGGATAAATAGTATATCCACATCCAGTTTTTTTGATTTAGCATATATTGAAATATCATCTTTTCCTAATACAAGGTTTCCATTTACAATAAATGCAATAGCATCTAATCCAAATTGTCCCTTCTCATCTACAACCACTCTTTCCAAATCACCTTTATCACTAAAAGCATCTGGATGAAATTTAGAAACAACCAGATAATTTACCAAATATTCAAATTGTTTGGAAATCTCTGGTATCTCAAGTAAAAAATCTTTTTTAAAATCATTAAGCATTCCTTCTAATACTTTATTTAATGCCATATTTCATCCTCCTGTTTTAAGAGTTCATCCAATACAATCTATATTGGTTCTATTTCTCTTTTTATTATAACCCTCCATTTTCATTTCATCAATCAACAAATTTTTCCATAATAATAAAAATATTCGAAAATTGTACCGCTCTCAAATCAAAAATGTGATTCAAACTTTTGTTTATCCTAGACCGTTTCTATCAAATCAATTTTTCTTTATTTTAATTATACTATTCAACTCTTATACACTAATTTTTTCAAATTCTTTAACAAAAAAGCAGGCGATGAAAAGTCACAAAACCTCTTCATCCACCCGCTTTTCACCTATACTCTCACCACTACCGCTTCCACAACATCTGGATGTTCAACCACCCACATACCACAAAATACTACCCGTTTTGTGACTTTCTCATGCTAGGAGACAAAGTATTCCACTGCGTTATTTGGAAAGAACTCTTTAAATTCCCCATAAAGCTACGCAGCCAGTGTCTTATTGTGTGCTATGATCAGCGTTGGTTTATTCAATTGTTGGATGACATTCGCCATCGTAAATGTCTTACCAGATCCGGTGACGCCAAGCAATATCTGACACTGATTGCCTTCTTTAAAACCTTCGACTAGTTCTTTGATTGCCTGTGGCTGGTCTCCTGTTGGTTTATATTCTGATACTAATTCAAAATGATCCATTATAGATTCTCTCCTTTATATTTTCTACTTCTGGACAACATTCTTTTTTTCCTAACCTCTAAGATATTTCTCTACTTCGCGATCAAATTCAGAAATCTGCAGCCGTCTTTCCTGTAACTGCAAAATGCAATTTATTTTGAACAAAAGCATAAAAATTCTTTGTAATATCACTATTTTTATCATAATCGTAACTACATTGTTCGAAAACATCAGTAATTTTTTGATAAACTCTTCTCTCACTTGCCCTAATCTCACGAATACGTTCTAATAATTCATCAAAATAATCTTTTCCAAAAGGCTTCCCATTTTTAAGCATATCATCGTTCAGCACAAACCCCTTGGTAATATATTCTTTTAATGTTTTGGTAGACCACTGCCGAAAACGTGTAGCTTTCTTAGAATTAACTCGATATCCAACAGCTATAATCGCATCCAAATTATAACATTTTACTTTTCTTTTAACATTACGCTGTCCCTCATTTTGAACTATCGAGAATAACTCGGTAGTTGCATTTTCATCCAATTCTTCTTTGTATATATTTTTTAAATGTAAAGAAATATTATCTGTTGTGCAATCAAATAAGTCTGACATTGGTTGCCTTCCTTGAAACCTTTCACAAGCACTGCAATCGCCTGTGCGAAAACTGATTTTTCCAGATTAAACAGTATTAACAGTCCCTATTATATCAAAGAAATTTTTAAAAGTATATAGAGGAAGGCAAGAAAAAAGTACAAATGTTCGATTGTTGTTTGTACTTTTTCTTTCACTACTATTCTATTTTTCATCAGGCTGTATGGAAATAGCCAGATGATTCCTTTATTGGAAACCATCCGGCTATGTAGATTTAGACTTCTTCTACTGTCAGTACTGCTTTTTCTGCAATCTCTTCTTATGACAGTTTTCCTAACTTCAATAATCGCTGTGCCCTTGCTATTCGTTCTTCTCTCGCAGTCTCATTTCTCATATCTTCCATTAATCTACACATAGTCGCAACCCCTTCCTGAATGTAGAATATAGTCGTTCCTCCTTCACATTTCTCCACGATTCCCACATAGTCCGAGTTTCCGCATCTGGGCATCACCCTTATGGATATAACAATGCACCTACACTTCCACCTCAAATGGCAGAAGATCCAGAATATCTTTCTGCACATCAATTCCCGGATAAACCTCTATCAGTTTCAGTCCCTTCGGTGTCAGGCGAAATACACAGCGTTCTGTCACGTAAAGCACCTTCTGACCATTTTCAATTGCACGTCTGGCTGAAAAACTGATACTCTTGACTTGATCCACGAATTTAGAAATTGTTCCTTCCTTCTCAACCGTTACAATTCCTTTTGTCTGTGAAACCTCAAGTCCTTTTGCAGTAAAACTAAAACAGAAAACAACCGTCGGTGTCTTAGATGTGATATTCGCAAAGCCGCCGATTCCTGCAAATGCTCCCGGTCCACGATGTGCATTCACATTTCCTTCTTTATCTACTTCAAGAGCACCCATAAAGCAGACGTCCAATCCGCCATTGTCATAAAGATCGAATTGGTTTGCCATATCATAGACAGATGCCGCACCGATCATTGCCCCAAACGCCTCACCGGAAACCGGAAATCCGCCGATTCCTCCTGACTCAACTGTCAATGTCACCATGTCAAGCATCCCGCTCTTTCTTGCAAAACGGGAAACCATCTCCGGAATTCCGATTCCAATATTTACAATATCATCCACTCGCAATTCCTTTGATGCACGTTTTCCGATTATATTCGCTACTGTATTGTTCTTTGACTGCTTCACTGAAACTGAATCCAAACGTTCACTCCATGTATTCCATTCTTCATATGGAATCTCAAAGCTTCCGGTTAATGCTGTATAGGCTTCATTTCTTGTTTCTGGTTCTACTACAACAATTGCATCTACCAGACATCCCGGAATAATTGCATTTCTCGGTCGTGACGGAGTATCAACCAAACGATCTACCTGAACAATTACCTTTCCACGATTTGCCTTAACTGCCTGACAAATAGACAGCGCATCACCAGACATAAACATATCATCAAAGGTGATATTTCCCTTTCTGTCTGCTGCTGTTCCTTTGATCAATGCAATATTAATCTTTGGTAATTTATAATAAAGGAATTCCTCCCCATCCACTTGCACATGCTTAACCAACGAATCATCAATTGAAATTCTGTTGATTCCAGGGCCTTCTTTTCTTGGATCCACAAAAATATCCAGACCAACTTTTGAGAGTGCGCCAGGAAGCCCGCCTGCCTGAGCGCGAATAGCGTGTGAAATACATCCGAGTGGCAAATTATATGCTTCAAACCGGTCTTCTAAAACGAGTTTTTTTGTACTTAACATTGCCCCAAAATGCCCGCAAATAAGCTTGTCTACGGCACCTTCTCTGATATACCCTTCTGCATTATGTTCATCATCCCAGACACCAAATCCAGCACTGGAAATCATTGTCAGATGTGTTGGTGACTGCATCTTCTGATATCTTCTATAAATTGCCTCGTGAAGTTCAATTGGATTCTCTATTCCAACAAATGAATTCACGCAGATACAGTCTCCGTCCCGAATCAGCCGGATTGCCTCATCGGCAGTCATTATTTCATACATGATGTAATTTCTCCTTATCCCAAATATTCTTATCGTTCATTATACACTATCTCAGGAAATCAATCATCATAAATTAACAAGAAAAGCTCACGACTGATTATCTGCAACCAGCTGTGAGCTTTTTTGTTATACTCTATAATGTAATTGAATTATGGCATAATTGAATTTGCACCATCAATAATTACGCTCTGACCTGAATAATAGCATGAATCTGGTCCTGCCAGAAATGCAATGACTGGAGCAATATCAGTTTCAGGATCTCCAAAACGTTTCATAGGGTTTAAGTTTACCTGTTTTGCATACTCCTCCGGAAATTTCTCAGCCCATGCTTTTGCTGCCGGTGATTCTGCTCCTGGAAGTACGATATTTACACAGATTCCATACTGTCCCCATTCTTTTGCTGCAATCTTAGTCATACCTCGTAATGCTTCTTTATTAGAGCCGTACGCTAACTGTCCTGCTATACCAAACATACCTGTTGCCGAAGCAAAGTTGATCACTCTTCCTTCGTGCTGTTCTTTCATATAAGGAAATGCTGCCTGCATATAGTTAAGAGAACCAATCACACCACTTTCCCAGGCTTTAAGCATATTATCATATGTAGTATCTTCAACTGAAGCCGATGGAACGATTGCCTGTGCATTGTTTACAATAACATCTACTGTTCCATATGTATCAGCTGCTGCTTTAACAACTTCTTCTACTCTTGCTCTATCTGCTGAGTCACAAGACATAGCGAAGCCTTCTCCACCAAGTTCTTTAATCTCAGCGATTGTCTGCTCGATTGGTTCAAGACGTCGTCCTGTTGCAACAATCTTTACTCCTCTCTTTGCAAGACAAAGTGCAATTCCTTTTCCAATTCCCTGTCCGGCTCCTGTTACGATAGCCACTTTTTCATTTAACTGTTTCATCTCAAAATCCTCCTATACGTACAATACTCAATAGGACAATTATAACATTTTTTGTGTATTATGCAATAGATTTTTCTTGAATTTGATATTCTATTTATAGATTTTCACCAATCGCCTAATAAATACTGCACTTTTATAAATTTGTTTTACACAATTTCGATGAAAAAATGCAAATTTTATTTACATGGGGACAAAGGCTCTCTTTGATCTATTTTCAACGTTTTTAAATATTCTTTCTGCTTGGGAGTTATCCGATAACTCTCTCTGCTCTTTTGTATTGTTTTGTTATGCGTCCACACATCCAGTTGTCTTTCCTCTAGAAACGGAATCACCTGTTCATACTGCTTTGCCAATGCTGTAGCAAAATACCATGCACGCATCATATTTACGTAATATTCTTCTGAACGAATTTCTGCAACCTTCCTGGCATATTCTATCCGGAATGTGTCCTCAAGATAATATCTCATCAACATACCGATAGCAAATCGAATTGTATATGTATGTTCTGATTCAAGCCACTGATAGATTTTCTTTATAAATATATCCAAATGTTTCCTGACAACTTTCATTGCAAGCATATCGCACGTTGCCCAATTATCTATATATGGCAGAAAATATTCTAATTCATCCAGAGCACTATCATATTCTTTGATTTGCTCTATCAATAATCCATGCAAATTATTCTCTTCATAATATTGATGTGGAAGTACCTTTAAAAATTCTTTTGCTTCTTCCGTTTTTCCATATTCTTTTGCAAATGTCCGTAACTGCGGAGTTCTCACTCCTATGATTCGGTTCTTATCAATATTCGGCATCAGTCCTGCATGGAAATCCCTGTACTTTAAATCCTGCATCTCAAAGAGTTGCTCTTCCACTTCTTTAATTACCCATTCCTGTTCCAAATTTTTTACCTTCTTTTCACATTTTTTCATAGAAAAATAACCTATTAAAAAGTGTTATTACTTTCTAATAGATTATCTTTTTACTATTCTGGATATTCTACACCTTCCGGCAGTTCATCCCATTCATTTAACCCAAGATGTTGCTTAAACTTTGCCTGCTCCAAAGTCAGTTTTGGTAAATCATCTTCCAGATATTCCATCAATTCTCTGATTCCCTCACGAGTTACATTATTTACTTCAAAAATCCGCTCGCATCCGGCATTTTCCATCCATTGTCTTACCATAGGAATGTTTGCATATGGTGAGTCAACTTTTGTAATAATTCCGATTAATGGACGTTGGATAAAAGAGCGGCCTCCTGGTCCAAACAAATTAAACGGCTCATCCGCAGCTTGTACCATTGCGATTACATCTGCTTCAAATGAAAAACATGCCAATCCTACACTAAAATGCTTTGACTCTGCATACTCTCCCGGAGAATCAATCGTGTCATCTTCTGTGTTCGTATATTGTGTTTTAATATAGTGAAGTTCTTCCCCCTTCAATGCCTGTGTCAAAGAGGTTTTTCCTGCTTCACTTCTACCCATTAAAAATATTTTTTTCATCTTTTCACCTGATTCTCTTACTCTTTTAGCTTCGGTATACTTCGCAAGCTGCAAAGCCTAACTCTTCTTTAAAAAAGCGGACAACTTCCCCTACCGCAGTCTCTACTTCTGATAAACGGCCGAGCAGGATTAATGTCCCACAAAATCGATCCATAAACCCGATTTCAACATGTGCACTCTTCATTGCCACATCAGCAGCCACTACAACAGCTTCCCATGGTGTAAATCGAAGAAGCCCTATTGTCTCTCCATTATGATCTTCACCTTGATGCACCCCGATATGTAAGCCAAGATTATGATAAATGCATGGATCTGCCGGATTTAAGACATGCGCCATACAAACTTCTCTTCCCGGAACACGAACACGTGTCATGCGAAGCCGTTTTCCTTTTAAATCTTGATAATCATCATGGAACAATTTTTCTAACAGTTCCTCTTTTGTCATTCGAGCCATTGCTGCACTTCCTATCTCTTTGTAATATTGCAGACTACATATCCAAGAGAATCTCTAAAATAATCTACAATTTCTGTCAATGCTGATGTCACATCAGAAATTTCTCCGGTAATGATCAAAGTCCCGGTAAAACGATCTGCAAATCCCAGATATACATTTCCACTTTTTACTGCGATATCTGATGCAATAACTGCAGACTCCGGTGGTGTCATATTCATAATTCCAATTGCAGATGAACGATAATCCACCTGTGGATTCAATCCTAATTTCTGATAAATAATTGGTGACGGGCCTCCCATCACATGTGCAAATGTAATTTCCTTTCCACATACAGTTTCCTGTACGATACGAATCTGTTCTTCATGCTCATTTGCCATCTCTTTGTACCTCTCCTTCTTAAGTTTCTTTCATACACATCTTCTATCTAATTGCTGTTTTGCAAGTTAAATGTTTATTTATTTGATTCTTCTCGAAGCCCCAATATACCTTCTACTAAAATCTTCACATCATCAAAAATGTAATCAAACGCACCTGCCTGACACATATTGATTATAACCATTCCGATTGGCACTGCAACGATCATTCCAATCACGCTGCTCACACGATATCCGATATACAATAAAATCAATGTGACCAGAGGATTAAGCCCGACACTGTCTGCTACCAACTTGGGCTGTAATAATTGTCTGGATACCTGAGTAATCGCATAAATTACGATTAACATAATAGCCATTGTATAATTACCCATAAAGAATTTATACACTGCCCATGGAATCATCGCTGTTCCTGTTCCGAAGAATGGAAGGAAATCCAAAAATGCTATAAAAAATGCAACAAGAACAAAATAATTAATCCGAAGCATTGCAAAACCAACAGCTAATATTAAGAATACAATCCCCATTATTTTAAACTGGGCTTTAAAATATCCTCCTACTGCATATCGCAGATTATCCATAACCAGTTTCATCCTCTTCTCTACCGATGGCGGTGCAATCTTACACAACCATTGTATCACATCTTCACGCTGTACGGTAAAAAAATATGAAGACATCAATGCCATAATTAAGTATATCACATATGAAGGTAATTTTTTAGCGAAATTTCCTGCTGCTTCCATTGTTGGTTCGCTTGCTTTTTTCACTAAATCCCCCATCATCTGATCCAGATTCACTATCGCTGTATTCCAACCATCCTGCACGCTTTCCGGAAGGCGTGAAAATAAACCTGATAAGGTTCCTCCTATCTGGCGCAATCCGTTTTCTAACTGACTATACAGGTCAGGTACGTTTTGTATCAAATCTCCAATTTCAAGTATCAATCTGCTGATTGCAAAATAAAATATGGCTACAATAATCGCAATAACCACGATTACAACTAATGCGGATCCCAATTTTTTTACTATATTAAATTTCTTTTCAAGCCAATTTACTACCGGCACCGCAATCGATGCAATGCACCATCCAACTACAAATGGCATAAAAAACAAAACGGCTTTTACTCCAATAAATATAAATGCAACCGTCGCTAATATGCTAAATAATAAGCTTACTGCTACTTGCCAATACGGGCGTTTCTTTTCCATACAGACACGTCACCTCGTTTTCATAATCTGCTATTATCTGCCCCATGTTGCTATATTAGTTTATCTTATTCCTCCGTCTCATCCTCGTTGCCAAGATATTCTGTCTCCACAAGTTCCCAAATTTCATCCCGACCTTGTTTTGTTACAGAAGAAAATGGAATAATCTTTGTTCCCGGAACTAAATTCAATCCCGTCTTTACCATTTTCACATGTTTCTGAACCTGACTTCTTTTCAATTTATCTAACTTTGTGGCAATAATAATCGGTTCAAATCCCTGTTCGACAATCCAATCATACATCATCTTATCATTTGCAGATGGGTCATGACGGATATCTATCAACAAAAATACTGCTCTTAACTGTTTTGAACCATGAAGATATCTTTCAATTAATTTTCCCCATTCGATTTTGTCTTTCTCGGAAACCTTCGCATAACCATATCCCGGAAGGTCTACAAGATACATTTCTTCATTGATATTATAAAAATTAATCGTCTGCGTTTTTCCTGGCGTTGCAGAAATTCTTGCATAAGATTTTCTGTTCATTAACGCATTGATCAAGGAAGATTTACCAACATTTGATTTACCTGCAAATGCAATTTCTGGCAGTTCATTTTCCGGGAGTTTACTTGTAATACCACATACTGTTTCCAGGTTAATATTTTTAATTACCATAACGTTCTCCTATATCATTTTCTGTTTTACACCAATGCTTCTTTCAAAACTTCATCCATAGATTCTACCGGAATAATTTCTAAGCCTTTTGTTATTTCAGAACTTAGTTCCTCCACATCCACTTGATTTTCTTTTGGAACAAGCACAGTCTTAATTCCGGCATTCTTTGCAGCAAGTAGTTTTTCTTTCAGTCCACCAATTGGAAGTACTCTTCCCCTTAAGGTGATTTCTCCTGTCATTGCCAGATCTGCACGTACCTTTCTTGCTGTAATTGCAGATAAAATAGCTGTTGCCATTGTAATTCCCGCTGAAGGACCGTCTTTTGGCACTGCTCCTTCCGGAATATGTACATGAATATCGTGTTTTTCAAAGAAATCTGCTGTAATCTCGTATTTTTCACTGACTGAACGAATATAACTGATTCCTGCCCCAGCCGATTCTTTCATTACATCTCCAAGCTGTCCTGTTAATGCAATTTCTCCTTTTCCAGGCATTACATTTACTTCTATTTGAAGTGTATCGCCCCCAACACTGGTCCATGCAAGTCCTCGCACGATACCTACTTCATCTGCCGGATTAACCATCTGATATTTATACTTCTCTTTTCCAAGGTATTTATGCAGATTCTTCTCTGTTACAGATATTTTCTTTTTATCCGTCGTCAGAAGTTCTTTCGCCGTCTTTCTGCAAATGTTGCCGATTTCTCGCTCCATCTGTCTGACTCCGGCTTCCTTTGTATAATTTTCAGCAATCTTCCAGATTGCTCGTTTACTGATTGATAATGTATCTGAGGTCAATCCATGTTTCTCTAACTGTTTAGGAATCAAATGTTCTTCCGCAATATGAAGTTTTTCGTTCTCTGTATAGCTGCTGATTTCAATAATTTCCATTCTGTCTAACAATGGACGTGGAATCGTCTGAAGTGAGTTTGCCGTAGCAATAAACAGTACTTCTGACAAATCCAATGGCACTTCCATGTAATGATCCTGGAATTTACTATTCTGCTCGCTATCTAATACTTCAAGTAATGCAGAAAATGTATCTCCTTTATAGTCTGAACTGACTTTATCAATTTCATCCAGCAACATAACCGGATTTTTGACACCTGCAGTTTTTAAACCGTTCGCAATTCTACCAGGCATTGCTCCAACATAAGTTCTTCGATGACCACGGATTTCTGCCTCATCACGAACACCCCCAAGTGAAATCCGCACATAAGGTTTCTGAAGTGCTCTTGCAAGTGATCTTGCAATGGAAGTCTTTCCGGTTCCCGGAGGTCCAACCAAACAAAGTATCGGGCTTTCACCTTTTTTTGTCAATGTCCGCACCGCCAGAAACTCTAATACTCTTTCCTTTACTTGTTCAAGTCCATAATGATCTGTATCTAATATTTTTTCCGCATAGGCCAAATCAGTATTTTCTTTCACTGTCTTATTCCACGGCATTTCCAACAGTGTTTCAATATATGTGCGTATAACACCAATTTCTGCCGGAGAATTCATAGAGCTTTTGAATCTTTTGATTTCTTTAAATAATTTTTCTTTCACTTCTTTCGGTGCATTCAATTTCTTCGTTGCTGATTCAAATTCTTCCGCGTCTGAAATTGTGGAATCTTCGCCAAGTTCTTCTCTGATCAACTTTAATTGTTCTCTTAAAATATACTCGCGCTGATGCTTATCTACACGTTCTTTTACTTTTGTGCGTATCTCATCTTTAATCGCAATAATCTGTATTTCGTTTACAAGCTTAAAACAAAGCGTCTCATAACGTTGCTCAAACTCTGTTTGATTTAAAATGTCCTGAAGCTCCATATATGGCAATGGAACATTTGCAGCAATCTCATCCACCAGTTTTTTTACATCTTGAATCTCTAATATTTCTCCGATGGATTCTTTTGAAAATTTACCATTCTTTGCTGCGTATTCTACGAAAATATCTTTCAATCCTCGTAACATAGCCTGATCATCCAAAGTTTCAGGCATAGCTTCGTCATCTTCTATTATTTCTACTTCCGCCTGTAAATAAGGTGCATCATCACTCATATTTATCAAACGGCCCCTCACTTCTCCTTCTACAAGAACACGCATTATTTGCTTTGGTAATTTCATAATTTGTTTTACTGTTGCAATTGTACCTATTTCAAATACGTCTTCTTGCGTCGGCTTCTCTGTCTCTATACTTTTTTGTGAAACCAGAAAAATTTTCTGTTCCTCTGCCATTGCCTCCTGTACAGCTGCGATAGAGCTTTCTCTGCTCACATCAAAATGTACTATCATTTCCGGCATAATGGTAAGCCCTCGAAGGGGTACCATAGGAAGATTTAATCTTTGTTCTGCCATCTTAATATCTCCTTATGTATCTCTATTTATAAACCAGTATCTGGTTAATTTTCGTATTTATTATAACTCTCATCTATATAAAAAGAAAGCGGATACCCAGTATTCACCTAGTTACCCGCCTCTCGTTATCTTTTTGCAGTCAAGCTGCTAAATTCTGATTCATCTGTTGTTGCCAGAATCACCTTACAAGCAACAATATTATGCACTTTCAGATGTCAAAAATGACTGACGCTCTTCTCCGTCACGTTGATACAACGGCTTGCTTTTCCCATTAACAACATCTTTTGTGATTCTGCATTCTTTAATGGTTTCATCTGATGGAACTTTAAACATTGTATCCATCATAATATCTTCCATAATTGCACGCAGACCTCTGGCTCCTGTTTTTCTAGCCATTGATGTTTCCGCAATTGCATTCAGAGCCTCACGATCAAATTCCAAATTCACGCCATCCAGCTCCAGTAATTTCTGATACTGTTTAACAATAGAATTCTTCGGTTCTGTCATAATACGAACCAATGCTTTCTGATCAAGCATATCTAATGAAACTGTAATTGGTAATCTACCTACCAATTCTGGAATTAAACCAAACTTTGTTAAATCCTGCGGTAAAATCTGCTTCAACAAGACATCTACATCGTATTCGTGCTGTAATGCAATCTCTGCATTAAATCCAATAGATTTTTTATCCAGACGAGTCTCAATGATCTTCTCAATTCCTTCAAATGCTCCGCCACAAATAAAAAGTATATTTGTAGTATCAATCTGAATCAATTCCTGATGAGGATGTTTTCTTCCTCCCTGTGGTGGTACAGAAGCAACTGTTCCTTCAATAATCTTTAAGAGTGCCTGCTGTACTCCCTCTCCCGATACATCTCGGGTAATTGACGGATTTTCAGATTTCCTTGTAATCTTATCAATCTCATCGATATAAATAATTCCATGCTCTGCACGCTCAATATCTCCATCCGCTGCCTGAATGACTTTGAGAAGAATATTCTCAACATCTTCTCCAACATATCCGGCCTCTGTCAATGCAGTTGCGTCTGCTATTGCAAATGGAACATTTAATATTTTTGCAAGGGTCTGTGCAAGAAGTGTCTTTCCACACCCAGTTGGTCCAAGCATTAAAATATTACTCTTTTGAAGTTCTACTCCTAAATCCTGACCTGCCATAATCCTCTTATAATGATTATAAACAGATACTGCCAGCACTTTTTTCGCCTCATCCTGACCGATTACATAATCATCCAAAAACGCCTTAATTTCTTCCGGTGTTAAAAGATTAATATCAGAGAATCTGTTTCTCTCTTCATATTCAAATTCTTCTTCGATAATCTCAGAACAAACTTCAACACACTCATCACAGATGTAGGAGCCATTTGGACCTGCAATTAACTTGCGTACCTGGTTCTGTGTTTTATTACAGAAAGAACATCTGACTGTATCATCACCGATTTTTCCTGCCATACTACTCTCACCTCATATTGCACTCACTTCTTAGTGATTTGCAATTACTTCATCAATTAATCCATATTCTTTCGCTGCCTGTGCAGACATAAAGTTATCTCTTTCTGTATCTTTCTGGATAACTTCTAAAGGCTGTCCTGTATTGGCTGCCAAAATCTCATTTAATTTCTGACGTGTGCGCAAAATATGTTCTGCGGCAATCTGAATCTCTGTTGCCTGTCCCTGCGCTCCGCCTGATGGCTGATGGATCATAATCTCTGCATTTGGAAGTGCAAAACGTTTTCCTTTTGTACCTCCTGAAAGAAGAAATGAACCCATACTTGCAGCCATGCCGATACATACTGTAGATACATCACATTTGATATACTGCATTGTATCATAAATTGCCATCCCGGCTGTCACAGATCCACCTGGACTGTTGATATACAGCTGGATGTCTTTATTTGGATCATCTGCTTCCAGGAAAAGAAGCTGTGCCACAATAATATTTGCAGACACATCTGTTACTTCTTCTCCCAAAAAGATAATTCTATCTTTTAACAGTCTAGAATAGATGTCGTAGGAGCGTTCTCCTCGGCTTGTCTGTTCAATGACATATGGTACTAAACTCATAAGACTGTCAGCTCCCTTCTATATTCGCATCTTAGCCTTCTACTGATGCATCTGTAATCAATGTTACAGCTTCCTGAACTGCGATATCCTCTTTCATCTGAGCAGCTTCTGCTTCTCCCATGTACTCTTTGAGTTTATCAAATTCCATCTGATATGCATCTGCCATCTTCTGGATTTCTTCATCTAAACGTTCGTCAGATACTTCGATGTTCTCAGCTTTTACAATTGCTTCGAGAACAAGTCTTGTTTTGATTCTCTTAACAGCCTGTGGCTCGAACTCTTCCATCATCTTTTCCTGTGTCAGTCCTGTGAACTGGAAGTACTGCTCTACTGTCAGTCCCTGCTGCTGGATACGACGTGCAAAATCATCTGCCATCTGTCTTACCTGAAGATCGATCATTGGCTGTGGAATATCCATCTCTGCATTCTCGATTGCCTGCTCTACTGCCTGATCTTCTTTCTTTGCTTTTCCTTCAGATTCTTTTCTGTCTTTGATTTTCTGTTTTACTTCTGCTCTGTATGCTTCCATTGTTTCGCACTCAGATACTTCTGATGCAAATTCATCGTCAGCTTCTGGAAGCTCTTTTGCTTTGATAGCATGTACTGTACATTTGAATACAGCATCTTTACCAGCAAGTTCAGCTGCCTGATACTCTTCTGGGAATGTTACTTTTACTTCAACTTCTTTATCGATCTCAGCTCCGATCAGCTGCTCTTCAAATCCTGGGATAAATGAACCGGAACCGATTGTCAGTGGATAGTCTGTTCCTTTTCCACCCTCAAATGCAACACCGTCTACGAATCCTTCAAAGTCAAGTGTTACGATATCTTTATCTTCAACTGCACGATCTGTTACTTCAACAGTTCTTGCATTACGCTCACGCTCTTTTTCGATTTCCTCGTCTACTTCTTTCTGTGTAACTCTTGTAGAATATTTGTCTACTTTAAGTCCTTTATACTCACCAAGTTTTACTTCTGGTTTTGTAGCTACTTCTGCTGTGAAAATGAAATCTTTTCCTTTTTCTAACTGTACGATATCGATAGATGGCTGTGAAACGATATCTAATTCACACTCATCATATGCTTTTCCATATGCTTCAGAGATCATCTTGTTTGCTGCTTCATCATAGAAGATTTCAGCTCCATACATTTTTTCAATCATCTGGCGTGGCACTTTACCTTTACGGAATCCTGGGATATTGATTTTCCCACGCTGTTTTAAATAAGCAGCCTGTAAAGCTTTCTCTACCTCTTCTGCTGCAACTTCGATAGTAAGTTTTGCCATGTTATGTTCTAACTTTTCTACCTGTAAACTCATCTTTACTTCCTCCTTGATTTGTATCTTCTCAGCAGATTATGCATGCTGATTGATATTCTTTTATATTCGAAGACCCTATAGATCTCAACGCATGTTGTGCCTGCTGACATTCTATTGCACAACCCTGTTTATGCGTTTTTACACGAAATGTTTATCAGCCAGTTACTAATATACATTCGCAGTCATTGAAACAGTATAGCACAAACATCCCCTTATTTCCAGTGTTTTTTGCTGTTTTCTTAGCTTTTTGAATAATTTTTATACAAATAAAATAGATTCTTTTACTTCATTTGCTGCTTTTGCTCCGCATAAAACTTCTGTCAGCTTTAATGCGAATGGAATTGCTGTTCCCATTCCCCTGCTTGTAACAATGTGTCCGTCTTGTACAACCGGTTCAAACACAACTTCGGCACCTGTAAGCTGAGCCTCAAATGATGGATAACAGCAAGCTCTTCTTCCTTCCAAAATTCCATACTTCCCAAGCACACTCGGAGCCGCGCATATAGCAGCGATGTTCTTCTTCTCATTATGAAAATCTTTCAAAATGTTCTGCACCCCTTTATGCTCACCCAAATGTAACGTTCCCGGCATTCCACCCGGAAGAACCAGCATATCTGCTACGCTAAAATCAGCCTCATCAAACATTTGATCTGCTTTTATGTTAATCCCATGTGCTCCATGAATATCAAGAGTATCCATAATTGAAACTGTCGAAACTTCTACCTTTGCTCTTCTCAAAATATCAACAACCGTCAAACCTTCTATTTCTTCAAATCCGTCTGCTAAAAATACACATACTTTTTTCATTGTACCATTCCTCCTCCGCAATTTAATTTAACAGTAATATTTTAATATACTCTTTCCGAACTAACAAGAATCTTTGGCTTTTTTATTGAAATTAATCCCATTAAACCTTAAAATCATGTATATACTATAACTACACTTACTTATAAACATTAGGAGATTACCATGGAAATTGAACGAAAATATTTAATTGATGCCACAAAACTGCCTTTTTCACCTGAAGATTATCCTGTTCATCACATCGAACAAGGATATTTGTGCACGGAGCCTGTTGTACGCATCCGCAAAGACAATGAAGATTATTTTCTTACCTACAAATCAAAAGGGCTGATGAGCCGGGAAGAATATAATCTCCCACTCACTAAAGATGCTTACAACCACTTAAAATCTAAAGTTGATGGTCGAATTATTTCAAAAAAACGCTATGTAATTCCTTTGTCACGTTTTATTACGCGAGGCACCTGCTCCGATTTAAAAATCGAATTAGATATTTTTTCTGAAGATTTACAAGGGCTGGTTCTTGCAGAAGTAGAATTCCACGACGAAGAAAGCGCACTTTCTTTTATACCTCCTGTATGGTTCGGCGAAGATGTAACATTTTCTTCTGAATACCATAACAGTAATTTAAGTCAGCGCACCGTTTTGTAATCATTTGTTTACATTTTACGTTTTTGCTCATTTTTGTTGCGTATGATTCTTTCCTTATTGGAAATTGATATAATAATCATATTAATTTTCAACAAGGAGGAGCATCGTGGCGAACTTACAGCTTGCAAAAAATTTACGAAAATACCGCAAAGCACGTGGTTATACACAGGACAAACTGAGCAAGTATCTTAACATCTCACGCCAAGCTTACTCTAATTATGAAAGAGCTAATCGTGATCCGGATATTGGATTGTTAATCAGACTATGTGAGCTTTATAACGTTTCAATGGAAGAACTCATCATTAAACCTTTTAACCAAACCTATATCATCCATGAATCAGGAGATTATCATTTTGCTATCGAAGGAAAATCTAATGATTCCATTATTTTGATGCAAGATGAGATTGATTTGATTTTAAAATATCGTGATTCTTCTTCTGACACACGTGCCATGATTCATACGTTATTAGATTCAGCAAATGCATCGCACTAGGCAAAAGAACCATAAGACTTACTTTTTCCAAGTAAATCTCATGGTTCTTTTATATCTTTAAACTATCTTTTGTATCTCATAAATCCATTGTTCTTATTCTTCTATACGGATCATATGGATGATTCCCGGAAACTCTGCTGATTTTTCTTTATAACTTCCTTCTGTCATCTCTTCCGTAACAAAGCCGAACTCACCATTCAATCCATCTACTTTCACAATTGAAATCGGACCAAATGAGCTCTCCAAATGTGCCTTCATAGCTTCGGCATCACCTTTGATTCGAACAAAAAATTTCTTACTCGTATTATCAAGTGGAAGAAGCTCTAACTTCTCATTTTTCCACATTGTCATGATATTACGATTCAAATGTTTTGCCTCATCAACAACATCTGCGACAACTGCACTCGCTGTTGGAAGTTTACCCGCTCCACTTCCGTAGAACATTGCATCTCCAAGAACATTTCCATGAACAAAAATCGCATTGAACACATCATTTACATTGTAAAGAGGATGCTCTTTATGCAGTAATGCCGGAGCTACAATTGCATGCAAATGATCGTTGTCTCTTTTACTTGACGCAAGTAATTTAATCGTCATTCCCATTTCTTTTGCATACATCATGTCTTCTTTTGTGATATTTGTGATACCTTCTGTATAAATATCTTCAAAATCAACCTGCTGTCCTGAAATTAAAGAAGATAAAATCGCGATTTTACGACACGCATCATAGCCTTCTACATCTGCTTCCGGATTTCGCTCTGCGTATCCTTTATCCTGCGCTTCTTTTAAAACTTCTGCATAATCTGCACCTTCATAGAACATTTTGGAAAGCATATAATTTGTTGTTCCATTCAAAATACCTGTTATTTCTTCAATTTCATCTGCTGTCAATGAAGAGTTCAAAGGACGGATGATCGGAATTCCGCCTCCAACGCTTGCTTCAAACAAGAAGTTAATATTCTTATCGCGGGCAATAGACAATAATTCTGCTCCATGCTTAGCTACCAATGCTTTATTTGATGTTGCAACACTCTTTCCAGCCTGAAGGGAACGTTTTACGAAAGTATATGCAGGCTCAATTCCGCCCATTACCTCGACTACGATTTGTACATCCGGATCTTCTACGATCACGTTGAAATCATGTACCAATTTTTCCTGTATCGGATCTCCCGGAAAATCTCTCAGATCCAGAACATACTTCACATTCAACTCATCCCCGATTCTTTGGTTAATCCGTTCATGATTGGTATGAATGACTTCAACTACTCCTGATCCTACTGTGCCATAACCTAATACTGCTATATTTACCATTTCATTCTCCCTTTCTTGCTATACACATCTATCATCTAATTCGCACTCAAATATGCATTAATAAACGGATCCAGATAGCCATCCATAACTGCATTCACGTTACTGATTTCTTCGTTCGTTCTGTGATCTTTTACCATTGTATATGGCTGCATAACATATGAACGAATCTGATTGCCAAATCCAATATCCTTTACTTCACCGCGGATACCTGACATCTTGTCCGCCTGCTCCTGCTGTTTCAGCAAATATAATTTTGCTTTCAACATCTGCATTGCTTTATCTTTGTTCATATGCTGTGAACGCTCATTTTGACACTGTACTACAATTCCCGTTGGCAAATGCGTAATTCGAATTGCAGAAGATGTTTTATTAATATGCTGTCCACCGGCTCCGCTGGAACGATACGTGTCAATTCGAAGATCATCATCGTTAATCTCAACTTCAATATCCTCTTGAATATCCGGAATCACGTCGCAAGATGCAAACGAAGTCTGTCGTTTACCTGCTGCATTAAATGGTGAAATACGCACAAGACGATGCACACCCTTTTCGGAGCGCAGATACCCATATGCATTTTCTCCCTGAATTTCAATTGTTACACCTTTTATTCCTGCCACATCGCCTTCCAGATAGTCAAGCACTTCTACTGAATATCCTTTTTTCTCGGCCCAACGTGTATACATACGATACAGCATACTGGCCCAGTCACAGGATTCCGTTCCGCCTGCTCCTGCATGAATCGTCAGGATTGCACTGCACTTATCGTATTCTCCTGTAAGAAGCGTCTGTATTCTCAACTCTTCAAACTCTTCTTTAAACCGCTCCAGATCCTCTTGTATCTCTTGTATCGTATCGTCATCAGGTTCTTCTTCACTCATCTCTATCAGAAGACCGATATCCTCATAATCTGTAAACATTTGTTCAATCTGTTTTACAGAATCCTGGAGTCCTCTCAAATATTTCATTGTCTGCTGAGATTCCTCCGGATTATCCCAAAATCCAGGTTCTTCAATTCTTCTTTCTAATTCTTCGATTCGTTCTTTCTTTGACGCTAAGTCAAAGTGAATCCCTCAAATCTTTCAGCGGTTCTTCATATGCTGTCAACGTCTGTTTCAACTCATCTAACAAAACCACCTTATTCACCTCTTTCATTTTTATAATTATCTGCAAAAATTATACAATCTTTCTTCCGCAGCACTGTTTGTATTTCTTTCCACTTCCGCAAGGGCATGGATCATTTGGATATATTTTCTTCTCTTCGCGTTTTTTCGGAGTTCGTACAGCCGTCTCGTCTTTATTCGTTCCTGTTACTTTCGCAACCTGCTCACGCTCTACTTTCTGCTCAACACGGATATTAAACAACGTCTTGATTGTCATCTCTGCGATGGCATTCGTCATTTCGCCGAACATATCATATCCCATCATTTTATATTCTACCAGCGGATCTCTCTGACCATATGCCTGAAGACCAATTCCCTGTCGCAGCTGATCCATATCGTCAATGTGATCCATCCATTTTGCATCAATCACTTTTAACAATACAACCCGTTCCATCTCTCGGATCTGTTCCGGTTCTGGGAATTCTGCTTCTTTACCTTCATATGCTTTAACAGCTTTTTCTTTCAATAAATGCTTCAGTTCCTTCTGCTGCATGTCTTCAACTTCTTTTGCTGTAGGGAATTTTAATTGCGGAATAACATCATGAAGTGAAACTTCAAGTCCTGTCAAATCCCATTCTTCCGGATCTACATCCGGTGACACACAGCGATCGACCAGATTTTCCACATATTCTGTGATCATATTATAAACTGTATCGCGCATACTCTCGCCATCCAGAACGCGTCGTCTCTCTTCGTAAATGATTTCACGCTGTTCATTCATAACCTGGTCGTATTCCAATAAATTCTTACGAATTCCATAGTTATTGCTCTCAATTTTCTTCTGTGCTTTTTCTATTGCATTAGAAAGCATCTTATGTTCAATCTGCTCTCCGTCTTCTACACCCAAAGTGTTAAATACGGACATTAATTTTTCGGAACCGAATAATCTCATCAGATCATCTTCCAAAGAAATATAAAAACGAGACTCTCCCGGATCACCCTGACGACCTGCACGACCACGCAGCTGATTATCAATACGACGAGATTCATGACGTTCTGTACCGATAATCTTCAATCCACCTGCTGCCTTTGATTCATCATCCAGCTTAATATCCGTACCACGACCAGCCATGTTTGTAGCAATTGTAACAGCTCCATGTATTCCGGCATCTGCTACAATCTCAGCTTCCTGTTCATGGTATTTTGCATTCAAAACATTGTGAGGGATTCCCTCTTTTTTCAACATCTTGCTAAGTAATTCTGATACATCAATTGTAATTGTACCTACCAGAACAGGCTGGCCTGTTGCATGTGCTTCTTTTACTGCCTCTACAACAGCCTTATATTTTTCCTCTTTTGTCTTATAAACAGCGTCATCTAAATCCTTTCTCTGAACCGGAAGGTTTGTTGGAATTTCGATAACGTCCATTCCATAAATATCTCTAAATTCTTTTTCCTCTGTCAAGGCAGTACCTGTCATACCACTCTTTTTCTCATATTTATTAAACAAATTCTGGAATGTAATCGTTGCAAGAGTTTTGCTTTCCCTCATCACTTTTACATGCTCTTTAGCCTCGATTGCCTGATGGAGACCATCTGAATAACGGCGTCCAGGCATGATACGACCTGTAAACTCATCGACAATAACAACCTCTCCCTCTGGTGTTACCACATAATCCTGATCACGGAACATAAGGTTATGTGCACGCAATGCAAGAATAATATTATGCTGAATCTCAAGATTTTCCGGATCGGCAAGGTTTTCAATATGGAAGAATTTCTCTACCTTCTTCACACCATCTTCTGTCAGGTTTACAGATTTTTCTTTCTCATTTACAATATAGTCGCCTGTTTCCTCGATATCTTCTCCCATAATGGCATTAATCTTAGAGAATTCACCACTTGCCTCTCCACGTTCCAACTGACGCGCAAGAATATCACAGGCTTCATATAATTTTGTTGATTTACTGCTCTGTCCAGAAATAATCAATGGTGTTCTTGCCTCATCGATCAATACTGAGTCGACCTCATCAATAACTGCAAAATTCAATCCGCGTTGTACAAGCTGCTCTTTATAAATAACCATATTATCTCTCAGATAATCAAATCCAAGCTCGTTATTGGTTACGTAAGTAATATCACAATCGTAAGCCGCACGTCTCTCTTCACTTTCCATGCTATTGAGAACTACTCCGACTGTCAGTCCTAAAAACTGGTGTACTTTTCCCATCCACTCTGCATCACGTCTTGCAAGATAATCATTGACTGTTACAATGTGAACGCCTTTTCCGCTCAATGCGTTCAAATAAGCAGGTAATGTAGAAACCAGTGTCTTACCTTCACCTGTTCTCATCTCTGCAATTCGTCCCTGATGTAAAATAATACCACCAATCAACTGTACACGATAATGTTTCATACCAAGACTTCTATAAGCCGCTTCACGTACTGTTGCATATGCTTCCGGTAAAATATCGTCTAATGTTTCCCCCTCATTCAGACGTTGTTTAAATTCTTTTGTTTTTCCTCTCAGTTCCTCATCAGAAAGTGCCTGCATCTGTGAATCCAATGCTTCAATCTGATCAACTATTGGATATATTCGTTTTAATTCGTTTTCACTATGTGTACCAAATATTTTCTGTATTAAACCCATAATCAGTAGTGTACTCCTTGTCTAATTTTACTCTGTTCTCCATTTTATCACTAATTGAGCTTAAATTCAATTACTGTTTCGTACAGTTCAGGGTTGTTTCATGAACTATCCATGGGCAGATCTAACTTATTGCATCCTTGCTATCACATCTCTCATATTGTTTCTGATTCATTGGTCATGTAAAAAAGCGCAAATTAACTCTATATC